>JAPLSR010000025.1 GCA_026398545.1 Candidatus Sumerlaeota bacterium
GCAATGTACCTTCTCCGAACAGCGGTTTTGTGGCGGTTGCGGCGTGCTGGGATCATAGCCTTGGTCTGAAAGGAGATGGCTCTATTGTCGCCTGGGGGCAGAACGATTATGGCCAATGCAATGTCCCCTCTCCGAACAGCGGTTTTGGGGCGGTGGCGGCGGGCGAGAATTACAGCCTGGGTCTGAAGGGAGACGGCTCTATTGTCGCCTGGGGGAATAATGCTTATGGACAATGCAATGTCCCTTCTCCGAACAGCGGTTTTGTGGCGGTTGCGGCGGGAGCTTTTCACAACCTGGGTATAAGGACAACCCCCAGCGCCGCCGCCCACTGGTTCCTTTACGAATAAAAAAACATATAAATGTCTTACTGGTGAGAAAATAGAATGAGTTGTCGTTGACTTCCCGCCAAATCTGACCCTCAAATATTCTTAAATTCTCAAATATTCTATTCTCAAATATTTTGGAGGATATCTTGATGTATTATCGGGAAATCAAAAAAGCAAAGCCGGTGATTGAAGAAGACATCCGCCAACTTCAGGAAAGGGTTGGCGCCATTCTCAAGAGAGTCCGGGACGAAGGGGACGATGCACTGCGCCATTACTCAAAGACATTTGATGGCTTCGAGCCGGAGTCTTTTCTAATCTTGCCGGAACAAGCCGCAAAGGCAAAGGAGCATCTTCCCGCTGAAGTGATTGAAGAATTGGATGTTGCCATCGAACAGGTGAGCGCCTTTGCCCGAACTCAAAAGGAGAGCATGGTCTCCTTTGAGAAGGAGTTTCTGCCTGGAATGCGGATGGGACAGAGAATCATACCGGTGGACTCCTGCGGCTGTTACGTCCCTGCCGGTCGCTATCCCTGCCTTACCTCTGCAGTGATGTCGGTGATTCCCGCTAAGGTAGCAGGAGTGAACCGAATCGTGGCATGCAGTCCTCCCGGGCGCGATGGGTCCATTAATCCCGGGATTCTATACACGATGTTCAGGATGGGGGTGGACGAGATGTATTGCCTCGGTGGGGCTCACGCCATTGGCGCCCTCGCCTTCGGAACTGAATCCATTCGGCGGGTCGACCTCATTGTGGGACCCGGGAATCAATATGTCATGGAAGCCAAACGTCAGGTTTTTGGGACGGTTGGTATCGATTTTCTTGCCGGTCCGAGCGAGTGTATGGTCATCGCGGATGAAACAGCCAGAGCCGATTACATTGCAGCCGACATCCTTGCGCAATGTGAGCATGACCCCAACGCCCGGGGCGCTCTGGTCACCACCTCTGAGCGGCTTGCCCTGGAAACCCTGAGGGAAATTGAACGCCAATTGAAGGAGAGAACGACCGAGGAAGTGGCTCGCGCTTCCTGGGAAAACAAGGGCGTGGTGGTCCTCGTCTCCAGTCTGGAGGATGCCGCAAGGTATGCCAACGAATACGCGCCCGAACATCTTGAAATCCACACATCCGCGCCGAGAGAGATTCTACCGCTCCTGAAACATTATGGGTCTCTCTTCCTGGGACAGAACACGGCAGAAGTCTATGCAGACAAGATTGCCGGAACAAATCACATTCTGCCAACCGGCGGCGCCGCGCGCTATACCGGCGGATTGTGGGTGGGCATGTTCATGAAAGTGGTGACTCACATGGAGGTGAATCTTCAGGCGTCCCTATTACTGGCAAAATATGCCGAGACCCAGGCAACTTATGAAGGAATGGACGCCCACCGCTTTGCGGCCGCCATTCGCCTGAAGACTCTCAAAGGATAGTAAAGCCTGCATCGGAGGTGGATGAGCTCATGAGAACTCTAAGAATCGTTCAATACGGCGTGGGAGCCATGGGCAGTAATATGGTGAAGCTGCTCCAGAGCAAATCAGCAGTCCGGATTGTTGGGGCCATTGACCATGACCCTGCAAAGGTGGGTAAGGATCTAAGTGAAGTGTCCGACCTTAACAAGCCCATGGGCATCAAAATCGCATACCCGCCCGAGAATGTGCTCGACGACGGTCCAATAGATGTTGTCCTTCATGCAACGACGGCTTTCCTGAAGGATGCTTATCCACAAATTCTTGCCATTCTGGAAAGGAGAGCAAACGTTATCACCATCTGCCAGGAGCTGTTTTTCCCCCTGGGCAGGAACAGGGAAATGGCTATGGAGATTGACCGAAAAGCACGGGAGATGGGAGTCGGTGTCACGGCGGTCGGCATCAATCCGGGGTTTGTAATGGACATCGTTCCCATTGTCTGCTCAGTCCCATGCTGGGAGGTGAAGCGGGTTTTCGTTCGGCGAGTGGTGGATTTCTCGCCCTACGGGCCCGATGAGATGAGACACATCGGCGCCGGCATCAGTCCCCAGGAGTTTCTGGAAGGGGTGAAACAAGGCATCATTGGCCATATCGGGCTTCTGGAGACTGCCGCGATGGTGGCTCATTGTCTTGGGCTCCCCGTTGACGAACTGCGCCAGACTAAGGAGCCGGTGATTACTCGGAAGCAGAGGGCAAGTCGTTTCATAACCATTGCCCCGGGAAGCGTGTGCGGATTCAGGCAAAATGTGGCGGGTCTTCGCAATGGAGAGACCCTGCTTGATTTCAGGATGGTCGGTATTGTTTGCCCCGATTCGGAGGAAGATGGTGTCACGTTGGGCGACTATACCAGAATTGAAGGCACTCCGAATGTGGACATTACCATCAAGGAAGAAATTGCCCAGAAGGGAGGCATGGGCACAGCCGCAGTGGCGGTGAATATGATTCCCAGGATTTTGAATGCTCCGCCGGGTTTTCACACCATGAATACCTTGGCGTTGCCCTATATATGGAACGGCGGTCTTGAACCCCCTCCGATTCAGAAAATTACCACCTCCTTCTTGGTTTTATGATATAAGGTTAAAACGATAAAAACATGGCAATAATGCAAGAATAGGAGAAGCAAGATGAACCATAAGAATATTTCACCAAAAAATAAAGCAGTCTTTTTCGTAATTATTTTTTCGGGATTTTTTTCTCTTTTTAATTTTTGCTTTGCGTGGGAAACTGTTGCGCCGGGCATGGAATATCAACAGTTTACTCTCTCTGGACCGGTTAATATATTTGTTGTGAGAGCCTCAAGGGCGAATCCCAATCTGGTAATTGATAGTATGATGTCACAAGGCAAAATTCGCACCGGCTTGGAAACTGTGCGCAATATGGCAAACCGCTATGAGGGTTATGTCAATTATTCCAAAGAACAATATGATGTGGTCGCCGCAATCAATGGCGATTATTTCAGTTATTCCACCAACTATCCCACTCAAGGCCAGGTAATCTCCGGGAATTTTGTTGACCGATATCCTGATTACGGCGGCACGGGAATATTTGGTTGGAAGCGCGATGGTTCAGTATTCGTGGATGCGAATATCGTGAATACAGGTATTAATCGGCAATATATCAAATTTGAAAATGAGGAGCAGTATGAACTCACAGATTTGAATGTGGCGCGTGGCACCAACCAATTAATTTTATATACGCCCCAGTTCGATAACCACACCTATACCAATAATGCCGGCACAGAACTGCTGGTGAAAATAAGCAATATGCCATTGCTCATCGAGCAGGATACCACCGGGACAATTACTGAGAAACACATTAATCAGGGCTCAACCTGGATTCCATTTGATTGTGTGGTTATTTCTGGCAATGGAACAGCAGCTACCCCGCTGAATAATCACAATGTCGGTGAAGTTGTAATAGTCCGATTGCGTGTAAAGAGCTATGGGGATTATACCGGTGGTACCGAGCCGGGGCGCAACTGGGAATATGCGTATGCCTCGGTTGGCGGGGCTGGCTGGATTGTTAAAAGTGGAGTCGTTCCTTCAGATGACTGGTCAAATGATCAAGGCGCCATAATACGCGATCCACGAACAGCCACCGCTTTTAATGAGGATTATATTTACTTTGTCGTGGTTGATGGACGCACAGGAATAAGCATTGGTATGACTTTTACCGAACTCGGGAATTTCTGTTTGAATTATTTACAGGCCGACCATGCAGTAACGCTTGATGGCGGCGGGTCATCAACAATGGTAGTGAATGGCATGGTAAAAAATCACCCTTCAGATGGTGCTGAACGCGCCGTGTCAAATGGACTAATGATGGCGCTGGTTTCGCCAGCACCAATCTCCACACAGTTTGGAACTGGCGATAGAGTCGGGACATTTGCGTTGACAAATCTCTACCTGGGTCCCGGAACAAATTATGGTATTGTTGCAACAGCTCCATCCAGTCAGGGAGGGGGGATTGTAGAACATTCTTTTAATGGCGTATATGCTAAAGGGAATTATTGGTGGAAATGGAAATTCGGCGCCACTGAAGGCTGGTCAGCGGAAACATCCCTTATGAGTATAACAAACGTCTCAAATAACTGGGAGAAATATTATTAAGCCTTAAATCCACAATCATGATGATGGAGATAATTTATAATGAACTCCAAAAATAATTCTGATAAAGAAAAAGAATTACCTGGTGAGCCAGCGTTAAAATCATTAGAAACAACAGAGCGTCAATCATCTTCTCCAAAAATTACTTTTTCAAAAAAACTGCTTTTTTCTTTTTTAACCCTGTTCTTTTTTCTCATTTTTATTGAAATCTCAACAAGAGTCCTTGGCGGAAAATCAATGCCGAATGTTCATTATGCGGATTCCGATTATGAAAATGAATATCGTATTTTATTTTGGGGAGATTCAGTCATCTTTGGGTCTAAATTAAATCATGCGGAAACCCTTCCGGTCACTCTTCAAAAATATTTGCGGCAGTATATCGCAAACAAACAAATAAATGTCATAAATGCAGGTGTGGCTGGATATTCCACTTTTCAAAAATACTATTTTTCGAAAAAATGCGGACTGGATTTATCGCCGGACCTCGTCTTGCTTGGCATTGCATTGAATGATGTGTTTGAACCTCAATCGGCGGCTAAAGCGTGGAAAAAAGTTGAAAATAATCTGCTTTCTCTAAAAAAATTGTGCGGGCAACATAACATCCCATTAGTAGTAGCTATTATCCCTTATGCCGGGCAAGTAGTTGATAAGGTAAGGTCTCTTAAACCTCAAGAGCGGCTGACAAGTTTTTTAGATAAAAATGAAATTAAGTATTTTGACCTCACAAAAGATTTTTTAAATCAACCAAATGCAGCTTCCTTATTTTTGGTAAAAGATAGAAATCATTTAAGTCCTGAAGGCACTGATTTTACCGGAAAATTACTGGCAGGGTATTTGAAATCTATTGTAAATCCTCTTTATGGCAATCCCTACGCCGTCAGCCGCATAAAGTTCTATGAAACGGCGGCGGATTTCAAGGGAGGGGAATATTTACAAACAATGTGGCAGACCCCAAAAGGGATTTCTCTGAAAAAGTCACGAGAGGATTACTCAACATCCGGCAGCTACACCTCACTGCCATTTGTCTCTCCATTTCCCATGTCGGAGATTCTACCCACCTGGAATGTAGACCGTCCCACCTCCACGGGTTTTGCCATTTATTTTCAGGTCAGCGAGGATAGCCGTTCATGGAGCGAGTGGCTCTTTCTGGGGCGGGACGGCGACACTCCCAGGAGCTTGAAAAAAGTGGTCCACACGACGGGAGCCGTGGTGGATGTGGATTTTATGCAGCTTACCAAACCTTTCCAATATTTCAAGTGGCGGATTGACCTGTTCACTCAAATCCCAAACACCTCTCCCCTTCTGAGGCGATTTGCAGTGTGTTATGGAAACTCGAGCGGGGATGAAGAGATTTTCAAAAAGTTTTCTGAGGAAAAAACGGCGCCCGGAGGATGGGCGAGAAAATTGGACATGCCA
Organism: Candidatus Sumerlaeota bacterium; assembly: GCA_026398545.1. Lineage (GTDB taxonomy): Bacteria > Sumerlaeota > Sumerlaeia > MWCT01 > MWCT01 > JAPLSR01. The sequence goes on from JAPLSR010000025.1 coordinate 5,809, forward strand.
TATTATTCGCAACTGACTCCTGAAAAGGATATTCCCGAAGCTATGCGGTATTCTATCTGCTGCCCCACTTCTGTGCGGATGGTATTGGGGTATTATGGAATCAATCGGTCTGAAAAGGAAATCTGCGATTTGAATTTAGACCCGGAATACGAGATCTGGGGCGGCTGGCCCCGGTCGGCTCAGACACTTTACAGCTTCGGGTTCCGAGCATACGTAACACAAATACGTTCCTTTGAGGAGATTAAATCCTACATTGGCCGCGGGATTCCCCTCATCATAAGCATCCGCGCCAAAAAGGGAGAGTTGCCATCGACGCCTTATCATGAAGTGGAGGCGCATGTGCTTGTCATTTCCGGACTGACGGAAGACGGTCATGTCTGGGTCGAAG
>JAPLSR010000252.1 GCA_026398545.1 Candidatus Sumerlaeota bacterium
ATGTAATCGGTTGCCCGCCGGAATCAGTCAGCCTGCCCTGATAACTGATGAAGTCAGGTGCGGCGCAGAGCGCCATTGATAAAACTAAAAAACCAAATAGAATGAACGTCCTTTTCATATAGAACTCCTTTTCTTATTCTAAATAATTGTTACTGAAATATATAAGCGAAGTCAACCATCATTTAAAACTTTCAGAACAGAATAAAAATCGCAATTTGTCTTGACCCGGGAGTGAGACATAAAGAAAAACAATTCTCATTGCTGAAAAGAAGTGGATGCCTTGCAAAATTCATGAGAGGTGATTGAGGTGGCAAGCGCCGAAGAACCGGAGGTTGAAAAAGTTCCCCTGCCGCAAAGGGAGCCTGAATGCCGCGTGGGCATTGTCCTCAGGGAGGATAATAAAAGTAACATACAAATAGAACTCCCACCGGGTCGTTTCAGACTTACGGCAAACGGCACAGAATCCTTCCTTGAGGGGAAATCCGTGAGGACTCTTGGCATCAGTTCTGACGGAAATGAGGTTATATGCCGCGACATGCCGGAATGCTCCTTCGCTGAAGCTTCGGCGCACTATAAGGGTTCGGCTCTGAAGAGCGGCGGCATGGTGAGCGTTGAGCCGGTGGATGCGCAGGAGGTGCTGGCGCCCAAGAGCGGCATTCTTATGCGGGGTGTCGTGGCGGGGCGCGGTTTTCACTGGCAAAAGGAGGTTGACTTGCATTATCCCCGGCGGCTGGAATTCTTTGCGCGGGATGGCAGGCTCATTGCGGTGAATGTGCTTCCTCTTGAGGCATATCTCGCCTGTCTTGTCACCTCCGAGATGAGCGGCGCCTGCCCTTCAGAGTTCATCAAGGCGCAAGCCACTGCCGCACGAACATGGATGATGGTCTTTCTGAAAAACAAGCATGTGGGTGAGCCATTTTCCATCTGTAATGATGACTGCTGTCAGAGATATCAGGGCACAACATTTCTCTCTGATAGTGTGGCGGGGAGTGTAGAGCGCTCGCGGGGGATGTTTCTTGTGACGCATGAGGGATATCTCTGCCCCGCCTATTATAGCAAAAGCTGCGGCGGCATCATGGAGCGGGCGCAGAATATCTTCGGACAAGGCGCCGTCGGAATCAGTGAGAAAACGGACGCGCCGTCCGGCTCAGTAACGGAATACTTCAATCCAGTGACGGAGGAGAATATCCGGAAATGGGTGACCGGAGAGTTTTTAAGTGCGAGTGATAGCTTCTGCTCTCCAAAAGTCTGCCCGGAGGAGACACTTGCGAAATATCTGGGCGCGGTGGATGTTGCAGGACATTACTACCGCTGGCAGGTGGAATACTCTCGCGAATCACTGGAGCACTTACTGCGCACCAAGGGAGCGCTTGCCGACCTGGGGGAATTTGTGGATTTTCGCTCCATCAAAAGGGGCAACTCGGGGCGGATTCACGACCTTGAGGTTATTTACAAGGACACGGCGGGCGGAACAAAATCACATATCATTCACTCCCAGTATGAGATACGGCGCGTTTTGCATGAAAAATTTCTTTTCAGCAGTGCCTTCATCTGGGAACGAAAAAGAGACACCCGTGGCAGGCTCGAAGGGATATCCCTGACAGGTGCGGGATGGGGACATGGCGTGGGGCTGTGTCAGATTGGGGCGCTTGGCATGGCGCTTCAGGGTTATCCTTATGAGGAGATTCTAAAACACTATTACGATGGTTGCCAGCTCCTCCGCGCCTATGAATAATGACCCCATTCGCCGGGACATATTATGAGATAATGTTCCAGGTCAGGGGATTAACGTTGAGGATCACTTGCTGGTATGAAGCGACAGCGGAATACCAGTCAAGTACATCCTTTTGTTAGAACCTTCTTCAATCATTTTTTTTCAAACTCATTTCTTTTAAGAACATACCAAGGTTCCCCTTTTTGTTTGTCCTCAGGGATAAATATCTCTCTGGGGTCAGCTTCCTGAAAACCATGTTTGATGTAGAATCGGATTGCGCTCTCATTCTTTTTGCTTGTTACCAGATATAGACTCACTCCTGCGGTAGCGGCTACAAACTTGAGAAATATAATCGCCAACGAAGCAAGGCCAGTACCGTGGAATCGGTCGGATATAGCAATATCTAGCATCGCATGCTTGTCCTCCCCAAAGTAGTTCTTCTGTCCTGCCTTGATAAGGTCAATCTCTTCTATGTCAAGGTATCCAATAACATGCCCTTGCGTCACAATCAAAAATCGAGCATCCTGATGCGAAACGACTCGTTTTTCTACATCAATTAGTGTGTCAATGTCGGTGCCGTGTTGATCAGATAATGAGCGCGACTTGGCCGAAAGGTCCCACTCAGGATCGCGGCCGTCATAAAACTGCCTAAATGATTCAAAATATCTGTGGGAGAAGGGTAATATTAAGATTCTTCCAATATCCTGAAAGTCACATTCCACCCAAACCTCATAAGGAGAATCTTCATTATGAATCAGCAGATTCGTAACTGCCCCTGACTTTTCCGCAAATTCTTTGAAAAACTTAGCTTTTGAGTTCATATCACAAATAAACCTCCGTTAGTGTCAACTCTCTTTATGTGATTTTCGGATAATAATTTTCAGGACAAAGGATATCTGGAAATCTTGGACGCAAAAATGTCCTTATCTCCTGACATAAGTGGCACTTATTCACATAACCTTCTTCTCTAAGCATAAAACCCTTTGCTTCGGGGATTTCCGTCAAACCAAAGGGCCCCTTTTCTATCAAAACTCTGATTATCGGATGATCTTGAACATCGTAAGATGTTAAGATATCTTTCAGTGGGCTAGACTTGGCATTGCCGATGCAAATACCATGTTCCACCATGACCCACCCATGAACGTCTATTTGTAGTCCGCCTGGTCGTCGGAAATCCGCTGTGGAAAACCATGGGACTCCAGAACAAGTTTCGCGTGGTATAGATCGCGGTTTCATGCAAGCGTATGCAAGATTCACAGCTCGTCCCTGAAAGATCACATTGGGCGGCAAACCTGGACGGACATCGAAATCATACTGTTTAAACCAATCAGCAATCTCTCGAGTTTCTGTGTCGTATTCATTCACGGCATCCTCAGCATCGAGAATCTCGCTGCTTCCCCCAATGTCAAGCCCGAGTTTTCTAGCTGCTCTCATAGCGCAGAGTGCTCGGTCCCGAGACACGTGCCGTTGGTGGAACGTATCTACACTAATAGCAGAAATAGTCAATCGAGCGTCAATCAGTCTCCGCAATATGCGTAACGCATTTTCTTCATCAACAGCCCATGAACCATTTGTATCTACATCCACGTTATCGATTCCATATCTCAAAGCGATCTTCCCAATAGCTATGGTTCTATCAACATCCAGCAGTGCCTCTCCACCTATCAGCGTCATATGGTTAATATGATTCGTCCGGGTAGCCTCGGCTAAGTAATATTCGGCATCTTCAAGACTCATCCACTCGCTGAATTCTGGGCTAGCGCCGAGACAACAGTGCTCACACCGGGAAGAGCATTGATAAGTAATTATCAATGTAAGATATGTCAGTGTGTCCATTTCACTCCGATTTACGTTTTGTCTTCTAGGGTTCTAACATCCGACTTCACCTGCGTAAAAGCGCAGCTTTTGAGGCAGGTGGAAGGAGTTGTTAGAATTTATATTTTTTTTATTTGTTTTTTTGCTGTTTTAACAAGTTTATCAAATTTACGATGCTTTTCTCTCTTTTCAAACTTAGTCATACTATTATATTCATTTTCTTTTAGCAACTTAATGTAATTATCATATTTGTCTTTATCTAAAGCACATGAGTTGGTAGCCATTAAAACAGCACAACCTGATTCGTTAATATGAGTGCAATCTAAAAATTTACACTTTTTTGATAGTTCATAGATTTCAGAGAAAACATTTTTTATTCCTATCTCCGAGTCCAATACACCTATTTCACGCATTCCGGGATTATCAATTAAAAGACCGCCATTTTCTAATATGAAAAGTTCCCTATGTGCTGTAATGTGTTTGCCTCTATTGGTATGTGAACTTATTTCTCCGGTTTTAATCAGATTTTTACCTGCAAGCATATTTATGATGGAAGATTTTCCCACGCCGGAAGAACCTATAAAACAATATGTAAATCCTTGTTTGATGCTTTTTTGAAAGTCAGAAATACCTTTCCCTGTGACAATACTAGTTACATAAATATCAGTATTTTTAAATCTGTTTTTTATTTTAGATAACCTTATATCCAAATCAGATTCCGATATTAAATCGGTCTTATTTAAAACTATTACTGGTTTTATGTTTCCGGATTCTACCAGCGAAAGATATCTTTCAAATCTATTTAAGTTATAATCCCTGTCAGGCGATTGTATAATAAAAGCTGTGTCAATATTTGAAGCGATTATTTGCGTATCCGATTTACCTGCCGATTTCCTTGCTAAAACTGTCTTTCTTGGAAGTATTTCATGAATAATAGCCTGCTCTTCATCAAGAATTTTTATTAGAACCCAGTCTCCAACTGCTGGAAAATCTTCCCGTGATGAAGCCGTAAACATCATCTTACCAGTTATTTTTGCTGAAAATTCAGATATTTCGTTCCTTAAAATATACAATCCCTTATGCTCAGCAATAATTCGAGCCGGAGAAAGATTACTATTTGCCACGGATACGCAGCTATTTTCAAAAAAATCATTATAGCCAATGTCTTTTAGATTAATTTTTTTAATGTTTTTATTCATTATATTTTAATTCTAACAATAATTATACAGTCTGTATAAAACGGTAAACGCAGACTGTCTCCCTCTGTATAAGAAGTTGCCGTATCTTCTTATTTATTGCGCTAAGCGTTGCATTGCCAGTCCTTTTCATTCTTCTTCTTCTTTCGCCTGTTCCGGCTTATACAAACTGTATTAGCCGGACTACAGCCCGTCTACCGGGCTGCGGACTCCGTGGCCTCCTTTGTTCAAAACATGGGTATAAATCATCGTCGTGCTGATGTCTTTATGGCAAATTAGTTCCTGGATGGTCCGGATGTTATAGCCTACCCCAACATCTGAATAATGGCGTTGCTTGATTTGAAAATGACCGCTTTCCGCCTGTCGTAATCAAGTTTATGTCATCGATTGATAAACGCAAAAGTTATTAGCCTACAAAGTGGCGCAGGTGTCAAACAAAACTTGTGACGGTTGTGGAAAAATATAATCACGTCTGGTCAGGACCGATGTTGTGGCTCTGTTCTGTGTCAGATTGGGGCGCTTGGCATGGCACTTCAGGGTTATCCTTATGAGGAGATTCTAAAACACTATTACGATGGTTGCCAGCTCCTCCGCGCCTATGAATAATGCCCCCATTCGCCGGGACGGATTATGAGATAATGTTCCAGGTCATGGGATTAACCTGGAAGAAGCTCACCATGCCAGGAGGGGGAGTGATACCACTCAGGACGGTATCCCAGTACCAGTCACGGGTCGGCGCGTTATAATAGGGCTTGCCACTAACGGTTCCATAAATCCACTTGCCAATAGCAGTCACACTCTCCCAGCAATTGAGCATGGACCCTCTAAAGGTATGCTTTTTACCACTCCAGTTCTCCAGATAGCGGAAAAAATTCTCCGCCCCGCCACTATAAGTCGAAGTATACTTTCCTGACGGAACATTTCCAGCCAGGAAAACGGCATTTGTCTCCGTGGCGGATGCCGTTTGTAAAGTTGTCAATGTTGATACCTGTGTTGCGTCCTTAAAGGAATTGCTGAGGATGTTGACTGAGTCGCCGGCAAGGAGGGCAGGTATCCTGCTCGTCCCCACATTATAATTCCCTTGCACATAAAGAGGGTCATCGGTGGCGATGGAGAGCGCGCCGCTAATAGTGGTGGGGAGTGTGGTACCATTGATTACCCGTACAGCAGGCTGTTTGCCAGATGCCGGCTCCTCGGACATATAGATTACGCCGTTTCCAACACTAATCCCGCTCTCTTTAAGATTGGCGATGTCCAAGTCAAGACAACGGATAGTCTTTGCCTCCCTGAAGTTATAAAAGGATGATTCCTTGTAAATGGATTTTGTAATTGTGGGGTTTATGGGGTCAGGATAAGTGAGGGTAACACTGTTTCCATTCTTGTCGTAGCCTTTAATGGTACTTGTTGCAGGGTCGCGGACAATTTTCAGGTCAGCCCTGTATTCAAACTTGACATCCTTCAGGGCGGGTTCATCTGACGTATTCGCACGTTCAATAATGGCATGTTGAGGCTGGTAGGGCGGGATGGGAACACGGATAGGTCTGATTCCTTGAGCCTGGTCCCTCACATAGCCATTCCACACGTTCATCGCCTGTGTCGCCCAGCCGCTTGTCGTGCTGTCCAGCCAGGTGCCGTCTGACTGCTTTATACCTTTTTGAGCCGTTCCATTGTAAATACTAACCTGTCCGTTCGTGCCTGCCGACATACCTGAGAGCGGGTTACGACCGTGATAAAAGTTGCCGGCGCTCGTGACATGTTCATAGTAATTTACTCCATCATTGGTATCCGCACCCAGCCATATATCCGAATTGGAATGGACGCGTCCATACATATCAAATTTGGCTCCTGGATAGATTTCCAGGAGGTTGTCATAAAATATGCCAAAAACGTAAAGGGGAATGTTCAGAACTTCGACATCCCTTTGTAATTTCACACCGGGATTGTTGAAAGGGGAATCATTACTCCTTGCGCGAACCTGCATTCTATAAACAATCCTGAGAGCGGGGTATCCATACCAGTAATGAGAGGTGTCATCGATGGTGGCATATTGCAGGTCGCCACCAGACAGGCATGTAATTGAAGCTTGTGAGAATGTAAATCCCGTGAGGCGGGGCGGCTGGATGCCCAAAACGGCGCTATGGAAATTGGACAGGACTCCTCCCACTTGAGCCGGTTTATAAGTCCCCAGAAAGATCAATTGGGATATCATCTTGTTCAAACCATATTCCGAGGCATTCAATTCCTGTTTATAGATGGCAAAACGGGCGTTCGCACGTCGTTCATACAGGGCATGTTTCAGGAGGATTGCCGAGATAGAGCCCATAATCAGGGTAAAAAAGAGGAGAACTAAGAGTGCCGCACCCCTGTTTTTGTGCCGGTTTAACATATTTCATCTCCTCCTTGAAAAAATCAATTTCTTGGAACAAGAGAATAATTGATTATAACAAACTCCTGCCATCGGTCCCCTTTAGGGGATGTGGAACCTGCGTATCCCAACCTGAAGTTTACATCAAGGGGTTGTGTAGCGGTTGGATAACTGAAGATCTTCTGCCCGGTCAGCGGTGAGATATTGCTGAGAAGCACCACTGCCGGCTTGGTATCGTTAATGTCTGAGTCATACATCAGGGTATTGTCCAAAATGGTATTAGGGTTGCTATCCTTATCCTGGAAGTAAAATATCGCCGTCCTTGTTCCACCCCCCGGATTGGGAATCGTCAAAGTGATTTTATTCCCACTATTGCTCTCAAGTATCAACTGTGAGGTCTTTACCTCGCCTTCAATTTTACCCATGAACTTGCGTCCCAGGTCCCCCAGCTGAAGACTTATCATCTCAACACGATTGATGCGCATACCATAGATAAGGGTATATGCAACGGCAATGCTCATAAGACATAATAGGGTGCTGGAAATGACCATTTCCACAAGCGTGACGCCTCGCTCCGTCGCCAGAGCTATGGAGCGTCGGCGACTTGTTCCAGATATTTTATCCCCTGATGAAAACTTAGCCATGTCTCTCAAAACCTCCTCATTTCAGGGATGGTAAATCAAAGCCCTGTATTGCCGGGAATATATCCTTTGCCTGTATTGCCATGTGATATTAATAATCGCTGACTTGCCTCCATTGATTTCAAAATATGAGGTAGTGTCCGGGGAAAGAATCCAACCTGACCCGGCTGAGCCATCAAGATTCCTTGTGATGGTCAGCGTGTTATTCGTGTTGGATAGAATATATGCAATCTGACCGCTGCCCGTGCCCTTCTTTATCATCACCATATCACTCTGCCATTCATTCGTGTCCCACGATGGAAAACCGGAAGGTATGACTGCCGTCAGTGTGTTGTTTGTGGCACTTGATACCTTGCCGAACCCCTTGAATTTGATTTCAACCTGGTAATTGACACTCCAGGTCGGATTGGTCGGGTCATATTTGAAGCTATACAATTGTAAGAAAGATTTATCCACAGACGCCGTAGGGTCTCCAAGCATGTCATAATCTGCAAGTAATAACCTGTTGCGGAGTTGCATCCGCTCAATCATCTTAGAGGCGTAGCTATCCGCCCCTACTTCAAGTGGGACGTTCATGCTCGCACGTGAACTGGCAATGAGTGTCGTAATAAAGCCGATGGAAAGTAAGGAAAAGATTGCAATGGATATAACCACCTCAACCAGTGTCATCCCGTATATTTTTCTCTTTTTCATATACCTTCTCATCCTTTCAATGTTATTTAAATACAGAGCGATAACTATGCCACTTTTTACGGGGACTTAATTCAGCTATAGAAGGTTGATTCGAAATAAATTGCATAAATTCCGGGTTTCCATTTGAACTAATATGGCGCACATTATTTGTGCACTTGCACAATTTCCCGCAAATTCATCATTCACAGTAAATAATGAATGCTTATTACTCATGTCGGGTACATCTCCCGAATTTGTGAAATTGTCTTAAATATTAGACTTCCTTTTTGTGAAATTAATTGTTAATATTTTTTCTTAATTTGCCTGCCATATGTCAAGAAAAAAGGAAACTTTTGTGAAATGAATGGTTAGAGATATGATGATTTCAGGACTGGTTCGGTTCGATGGGATAGCCCTGCTCGCGGAAGCGTTTGATCTTGTATAAAAGTGCGCGGCGGCTGATGCCCAGAGTCCGGGCGGTGACGCTCCGGTTGTAATCATTTTCGCGCAGGGTCTTCAGAATCGTCTCGCGCTCAACGTCTTCCATGGTCTGCCCGTCTCTTTTTCCTGCGACTTGCAGGGAGGTTTCCTCAAAGGTCTTTTTTATGCGGGGCGGGAGGTGCTCCGGCAGTATGATGCCTCCCCGGCAAAGGAGGGAGGCGCGCTCCATGGCATTCCGCAGTTCCCTTACGTTGCCGGGCCAGTCGTATGCCTTGATGCACTGTATGACGGATTCGGAAAAGCGCGGTTTTTCGCCACAGAACTTTTCGGCGTAATATTCTGCGATGGGAATGATGTCGTCGGGTCGTTCCCGGAGAGCCGGGACATAGATTTCAAACACGTTCAGGCGGTAGAAGAGGTCCTCGCGGAAAAGACCTTCTTCTACTGCTTTGTCGAGATTGTGGTTTGTGGCGGCAAGGATGCGGACGTTGGTCCGGATTTCCCGGCTGGAACCCACGCGATAAAAGCATCCGTCCTGGGTGATTCTCAGGAGCTTTGCCTGGAGAGATGGGGACATTTCGCCGATTTCGTCTAACAGGATGGTTCCGCCGTCGGCTTCCTCAAAACAGCCGGTTCTCCGCTCAGTAGCTCCCGTAAAGGCGCCCTTTTCATGCCCGAAAAGTTCGCTTTCGAGGAGAGTCGCGGGAATGGCGGCACAGTTGATTTTAACGAAAGGTCTGGAAACCCTGGGGCTTCTTTGATGAATCAGGTCGGCAACGACTTCCTTCCCGGAACCGCTCTCTCCCGTGAGCAGAATGCGAGAATCGGAGCCGGCGACGAATATGGCTTCTCTGAAAACGTCCTTCATCTGGGAACTGAAGACGATGACACCCTCCGGCAGAATCGGTTCATTGCTGAAATCCGCCGCTTTGGGAATTCTGCGTTTCAGGGCATTTTGAATGGACTGGAGGAGTTCGTCAAGGTCAATGGGTTTCTGCAGATAATTGACGGCGCCATCCTTGACAGCCCCCACTGCGTCCCGAACGTCGGGATAAGCCGTCACCATAAGGACAGGGAAACCCGGCATTCTCTGACGACATGCTGACATGAGGTCAATGCCGGACATACCGGGCATCCGGACATCCGTAATCATCATGGAGACATCGCTGGCGTCAAGGGCACGGAGCGCCTCCTCGCCGGACGCCGCCGTCAGGACATTCAGCCCCTCTCTGGAAAGGAACGTCGCCAGCAAACTGCGCTGCCCCGTGTCGTCATCAACGACCAGAATGGTTGTATTTTTTATAATACTCATAATATTCTGAGCAATCATCGCATTCAGCCGGGGCGTCCTGTCAAATCAGATTTTCCCATACCCGCGAAAAAATCTCATGCGCGCACGCATGACTGAACATGTGTTTCAAGCGGCTGATTAATATAATATATAACAGCTCTACGTGGTATTTTTCCAGGGCATGGGGGGAAGTTTGGCTTTATTCGAAAATGGTCCATCAAGAACGGCTTCGGCTTTGTCGTTTGGGATATTTCCGGGGAAGAGCGTTGAATAAGCGAACAGCGTCACGCCCTGCGCGCCCTTTTCGCGGCTGATGCGGATTTGCTCTAGAAGCCCCTCCGCAGTCACGGCGCCGGATCTTTTCCCCTTCGTTATAATTTTCGCGGACAAGCGCGGTGATTTGATCCCGTTTCCATTGCGCCCACTCGCTTGGCTTCTCATCCGGAGTGCCGCCCGCCCATGCCGTGAACAATGACACATCCACCGGATTCCAGGAATAATCGCCCACTTCGCTCGGATAGCGGATATAGTCATAGTGAATCCCGTCAATCTGTGGATAGCGCTGGAGGACTTCCATATAGACGGCGTGAATGTGGGCGCGCGCCTCCGGATGCCCCGGCGAAAGAAAGGTAACCCAGTAATCCCACCAGTCATGGGGCCACATGGTGACGCCGTTTTTGTCACAGCAAAACCAGTCGCGATGGGTGTTCCAGACATGGGGAACGTCGGGGGGCGGCGGTATGGTTTTCCCCCATCCGGGGTAGGTGTTCATATAGGCATGGAGTTGCAGACCGGCGGCATGAGCCTCTTTTATAGCGACTGCAAGCGGGTCCCAACCCGGATCGCGACCCGTATTTTCCACGCCGCCATCGCTGAGTAGCCATGTCCACGGTTCCAGCGCCGAGGGATAACATGTCATCGCATTTCCCCGCACCTGCAATAGAACCATATTAAAGTGGCAGTCGGCTACATTCTTGATAATCATTCGGACCGCATCGGTGGTCTTATAGTCATTCCGCGTTACCCACAGGGCGCGAATCTCCATGTCCGGATTGGGCGCGGGAGTCGCTGTGGGAGTGGGTATCAGGGTCTGGGTCGGCTCCGGAGTGGGAGTGGGCGTGGGACGCACGGGCGGGATTGTGTAGCGCAGACATCCCCAATGACCCACGGGCGACGCCAGCGTGGAACTCTTGGGTCTGCCATACCAGAAAAGGAGTTGTTTTTTCCGATCTGCGATGAGCGAGCCGTGTTCGCCGACGGCATCCGCCTTGGGAATGTAGTAAATACCCTCCATCTGATAAGTCTTGGCGTTGATTGCCATCACGCAGCTCGGTTGGCCATTGCCGATCAGGGCGAAAATGATGCCGTCGTTTTCCGGCTCACAGGCGAGGGCGAATACCGGCGCGCCGCCGAATCCGCCGGGAATGGGAAGTTCGCTCCCGTAAGTCATCTGGCCGTCAATGCGCCTCCAGATGTGGATGCTGTTCGAGCCGGGATTGACTCCGTCGCACCCATAAACTACGGATGCGGGATAGCCGGAGCCTGCCGCGACGCCCGCCTTGCCACCGGGGCCGCTTGTGCCGCCGCCGAACCTTTCGCGCAGGGTCGGAACGCCGCCCGGTTCGCGTGTATAAACTTCAATCGGGCCGCCGTCAGCCGATCCGGCGGTATAGATCGTTGTTGGTATGGCGCCGCCGCCGTGGATGTCATAATTCCTTGCCAGAAGGCTTTCCTGCAAAGGCACGGATGTGGGCGATTCATCCTCCAGCCCCTCCCACAATGCCATAAAACGATTCGGGGCATCGTTATAGCCATAAATGTTGCCTCCCTCGTCCGCCCCGATGGCGAAACAACCGAGCGGGCCGAAGGGCAGGCCGCCGAGCGATATAACTCGGCTCGTCGTGCTCCCGTTGTCCGCATCAATGACAAAAATCGGTCCCGTCGCCACGCCTATTTGTGGGATAAGCAGCGACGAAGTAACGGGGTCGTATCCCATGCTGTTGCCGTGAACAAACCGCTGATCTGTTTTCACCCAGAGCTCCGAGAGACATTCCTGGGCAATTGCCCCCAGGGGAAAAAAGATCAGACCAAGAAGCCACACCACACGCAACCGCGAAGTGCCGCACACCTGTATCAGAAAAGAGTGGACAGACACTTCAACTCCTAATCAAGAATTACACCTGTGGCCTCTCTCATATTTGCTCCGCTGTCCTGATGATTTTAAGTTTTGAAAGAATAAAAACAGTTCCCTTTTTCCCGGCGGGTTTGTGCGTGATGTCCCAGCCGTGAGCCTGAACTATCCGCCGGACGACGGCAAGACCAAGACCTGTGCCCGTTTCATGGGTCGTGAAATAGGGGCGGTAAACATTTTCCCTGTCTTCCGGCGCTATGCCACATCCGTTATCCTTGACGGAAATGGATGCCTCTCCGACTTCGCCCTCTGGGCTACGTCGGATAAATCCACTGACGGACGACTCCATGATGACCTCTATTTCGCCACCCTCTTCGACTGCCTGAACCGCATTAAGCACCAGATTGAACAGCACCTGGCGCAGCAGACCTTCATCTGCTTCGACAACGATATCCGGTCCAGATATCCGGAAGTGGATGGATTTATCCTGTATATCGGCGGAAAGGGTTCGCTCGACATCCTGGACAACAACGGGCAGTTTTACGGGAACAGGACGCGGGAGGGCGGGTTTGGAATAATTGATGAATTCGCTCAGACGGTTCGTAACGCGGTCAACCTCTTCCACAATGGAGAGGGATTGCTTTCTCACTTCGGGGGAAATGGAGTGGTCGCGTGAAATGACTTGCGCCTGCCCGCGGACGAGGTTGAGCGGATTGCGCGTTTCATGCGCAAGACCGGCCGCCGCCACATTCAATTCCCGCAGATGCCGGTTCAATTCCCGCGCCTTAACGAGATAAATGCGCAATTCTTCGGATTTTTCCAAACTCTGCCATGCAGCCGCCATGCCCAAAACCGCAATTAAGGTGACGACAAGGATACCGATGCGGAGCCAGAAATCGCGCGATGTTTCAGCGCGGAAGGCGTCAGTCCTGATTTCCAGAACAAAACCGTGAAGCCCTTGCTTTTCCTGAAGTTCCTTAAACTGTTCTTCGCTTAACCATGGGGGACGCCGGAAAGAAGACGGACGCCTGCGGTTCTCATCCATGTCCGGCGGACGCCTGCGGTCATCATCCATGTCCGGCCGCCGCCGCGGATTCTGAGCCAAAGACCTGCTGGTTGGGAAATCCGGTGGGCGCGGCGGTCTTTCGGGACGTTTCATGACGATAGGTGTGGTGTGGGTTGATGCCATGTCATGAAGACCTATCCCCAAGTCCACTATATTTGTAATCATCACGGAATCGTAAGACCAGACGGCTTTCTGTTTGGGGAACCCGCCGCTTGAGATTATCACGGGTTCTCCCGCAGAGGCGACGATATTACCGGCGTTATTCAGCAAGGCGACATTTCGAAGTTCTCTTGATTTCACCAGTTCTCCAAGGGCGCCTTCCAGTCTGTCCTGTTGAATGATGCCAAACCTTGACATGGAACGAATCACGACGCTCAGGGATGTGGAAATATCCCGCGCCCGGTCAAGCAGAGAGTCCCGCGCCTTCGCTTTGACCCGGCTGTGTTCTATAACCTGCCAGGCGCACATGAAGACAAATATCAGCGCTAAGGAAATATGGAACCTCAGTCTGCGGTTAGCGTTTTTCGGCGCTCCGCTTACTTCATGACCGATGTCTGTAGAAGAAAGCATTTGATTCTCAATCCTAAGATACGGTTCAGTTTATTTCAGATTATCAATATATTTGTCAATTTGCTTCTCAGTGAATGCCTTGGGCG
>JAPLSR010000350.1 GCA_026398545.1 Candidatus Sumerlaeota bacterium
CGGAGAAGGGACATTGCATTGTCCATAATCATTATCCCCCCAGGCGACAATAGAGCCATCTCCCTTCAGACCCAGGCAGTGCCAAGCGCCCGCCGCAACCACCACAAACCCGCTATTCGGAGAAGGGACATTGCATTGTCCATAATCATTCCGCCCCCAGGCGACAATAGAGCCATCTCCCTTCAGACCCAGGTTGTGCCAAGCGCCCGCCGCAACCGCCACAAACCCGCTATTCGGAGAAGGCACATTGCATTGGCCATCATCATTCCACCCCCAGGCGACAATTGAGCCTGACTGCGCCGCCCACGCCGCGCCGCCATTCCCAAGCATAGCCGCCATAGCGCAAATAAAAACCAGAACCGCGCATTCGCGCCTCAAGCCAACAGATTTCATTCCTTTTAAAGCCATGACATGTTCCTCCTGAACAATAGAGGGTCAGAACCCGATAAAAATATATAAAAATTTCAGTGAAAGCCGATGCTCCATAGTATTACATCCCCTTTAACTCTTAGATAATAAACAATATAATTTCTACGTTTGGTTTGGTGGGAAATCAATAACAATCCATTCTATTTTCTCACCAGTAAGACATTTATATTTTTTTTATTCGTAAGGGAGCCAGTGGGCGACGGCTGTGCCGGTCGTGACGTCAAGAGGGACACCACCTCCGGTTGCCGGACCAACATAGGTGAAGTCACCGCCGATATAGACCGTGTCCGGCGTTCGGACGATGGCGTTGACGATGCCGTTGGTTACCCACGTCTCTTCGCGAGGCGTCGAGCTCTGGGCGCGCGCTCCCGGAATATTCAACGCCGCCAGCGCCATAACGGCTATCAACAGAACCGGTTTAACTGCCCACGGTTTTGATTTCATGGTATAACCTTTTAAAAATTTATATTTCTTATAAACACACGATAACAAAAAAATCAAGAGAAGAATTCCAATTTTAACAAACCCAAAACCCATAGATGATTTCACGCAGAGAACGCAGAGCACGCCGAGATTAAGGTTTTTTACCACATGGGATTAAATTGCGTTTGATTGTTGAGAGGGGTTTGTGTAGAGAGATAATAATTTGTAATGTTGGATGTCGCCGGAGGTTTTTGAAAAAATGAACTGGGATTTATCGAGTTATTTTCCGGCGTTTAACGGCGCTGAGATGCTGGCGTTCAAGGAGGCGCTGGGAAGGGATATTAAGGAGTTGTGCGAGAAGGCGATGGCTTTGCCCTGCCTCAACACCAGAAATGCAAAAGATTGGGAGAAGGTCTTTCAGAAGGGCGAGGAGGTCATGGCGCGCCTTTCCCATCTTGATTCCTATGTTGGATGTCTTTCCGCATGCGATGCCCGCAATGAGGAGTATATTAAGGAGGAGGCGGCGGTGGCGCTTTTGGTTGCGGAGGCATCCAAGGCGGATATAGAGATGCTCCGTGCAATAGGAGGGGCGACAGACAGGGTGTTCGATGCCTTTGCGAAAAGGCGGGCTTTCAAGGATATGGGACATTATCTGAGCCGGATGCGTGAGAAGGCGCGGCACATGATGACGGTTGAAAAGGAGCGCCTTGCGGCTGACCTCGGCGTGGATGGCATCGGCGCCTGGGGACGGCTTTACGGCGCCCTTTCAGGAAGGCTGGAGTTCGAGATGGAATATCCGGACGGGCGGAGGGAACGCCTGCCCATATCACAGCGCCGCTCTCTAATGGAAAACCCGGACCGCCTCATACGGCGTGCCGCCTTTGTGGGGGGGAATGCGGCGTGGCAATCGATTGAGGGCGTTGCCGCTTCAGCCCTGAACGCCATCTCCGGCACGCGTCTAACGCTCAACCGCCACCGCGGGATTGACCACTTTCTGGATGTTGCCCTTTTTCAGGCATCCATTACCAGAAAGACGCTGGATGCCCTTTTTCAGGCGATTTATGAAAATCTTGAGATTCCGCGGCGATTTCTGCGCCTCAAGGCAAGGATGATG
>JAPLSR010000366.1 GCA_026398545.1 Candidatus Sumerlaeota bacterium
CCTTATGATTCGTCATTTTTTTGGCATCCTGACCTCTATATTTATTTGAAATTTATTCTGGACCCCAGCGGTGAGAGAATCAAATAAAATATCCCGCCAAGGATGAAAGATGCGGGCAGTGTGATGAGCCATGCAACAATGATTTCCCTTACCTTTGCCCATCGCACCGCCTTCATCCGAACCGCCGTCCCAACACCCATAACCGTAGTTGACACAATGTGGGTGGTGGATACCGGTCCGCCCACCAGTGAATTGCCAAGGATGATGAGCGTTGAAGCCATTTGCGTGTCGAAGCTGTGCTCTGTGCGGAGCCGGAAAATACCACGTCCCACCGTCTTCATGATTCTCCACCCTCCCATGAGTGCTCCCAGCATGATGAATAATGCGCATATCAGCTTGACAATATATGGCACATGATAATCCTGCTGGAACCCCGCCGCCATCAGTGTAAGAACCATGAGTCCCATGGATTTCTGGACGTCATTGGAGCCATGGCTGAAGGCTAATGCGGAGGACGTTACCACCTGTGCCCGCTTCAGGAACCTGTTGGCGCTTGGCGTGGCTCCGCGGAGAAAAAAGTGAACCACAAGAGTTATCAGATAACCCATTATGAATCCGGCAAATGGGGATAGAAAGAGCGCCGCTGCAACGCCTGCAAATCCATGCACATGCATGATGTTAAAATCTGAAAATCCCCACTGGATGGAATTTGTTTGCTGTGTCGCAGTGAGCGCACCGCCGATAATTCCTCCAAACAGGGCATGAGAGGAACTGGATGGGAGTCCCAGATACCATGTGACAAGGTTCCATGAGATTGCCGCAAGAACGGACGCCGCAATAATGAGAATAACGTTTCCCCGACTGGAATATGCAAAAATTACCTGCACATTCAGCATGGACATGACGGCGCCAGCCACCATTGTGCCTCCCAACATGGGACCAAGAAATTCAAAAAATCCCGCAATAATAATTGCCCTCTTTGGAGTCATTGCCCCTGAGGAAATCATGGTGGCGATGATGTTGCTTACGTCATGCAGACCGTTAGTGAATGCAAAAATCACAATGCAAAGAAGTGTGAAAAAAACGATGAGGGTAGCAAGTGTCATGATGAAGAATTTAGAAAGGAATAATTCCCGCTCATTCGCCTGAGGCGGATTTGTCCTTTACCCCTTTCCCCTTATCCCGTCAGCGCCTCGCGCAGGACGTGTGCCGCTTCCTCCGGTGATGTGGGATTGATATAAAATCCCGAGCCCCATTCAA
Source organism: Candidatus Sumerlaeota bacterium (assembly GCA_026398545.1). Lineage (GTDB taxonomy): Bacteria > Sumerlaeota > Sumerlaeia > MWCT01 > MWCT01 > JAPLSR01. Next base: position 1,261 of record JAPLSR010000366.1, read on the forward strand.
ATCCCGCAATCTTCATCAAACGTGGGATTATCTCTATATGCCAGTGAAAGTCATCATCAATGGTGGTTTGCTTATGGCGGGGAGAGAAGGCAAACGGGCGTGTATGAAGGATGTAATTGTACGGCGGTGATTCAAGGACACGACGCAATGCCTGAAGAATCCGATTGAACAGGATTCCAAGGTCTCTGAGACTTTTATCATTCTCAAGCGAAAAACAGGCGCTGTGATTTTTGGGGATAATCCAGGTTTCAAAGGGAAAACGCGCCGCATAAGGCGACCAGGCGACATATTGCTCCGTTTCGCCAACAATCCGTATGTCCCGCTCCAGTTCTTCCAAAAGGATGTCGCAAATCAGGCATCGCTCTTTCAATTCATAATACATCTTGCAGTTCACAAGCTCTTCTTTGACATGTTTGGGAATGACGGGCATGGCAATGAGCTGGGTGTGGGGATGGGGGAGATGCGCGCCTGCCTCACCGCCAAAATTTTTAAAAATGAGACCATAGCGGAGGCGTGTGTCGTTTTTCAAATCCTCAAGCCGTATCTTGTAAGCCGTGAGAATGCGAAACATCTGCTCCCCGTCTTCCTGCAGGGACAGGTAGTCATGATTCGGGGTTTCCACAATGATTTCATGGGCGCCGATGCCAGTGACATGGTCAAAGACACCTTCCCCGCGGCGGTCAAGATTCCCCTCAACCCGCAGAACGGGAAACTTGTTGGGGACTACCCGCACACTCCAGCTGCCATCGGGGTTAGCCCACCGCCAGATTTCCGGCGGTGTCATATTTTCATGTCCGGCACAGAAAGGGCACGATTTGGAGTCCGTCTCAAGCGGTTTGGGATATTCGACAACATCCTCTTTCTTGAGCATTTGCTCTTTTGCAATAATCACCCACCGCCCGGAGACGGGGTCCTTACGAAGGTCATTCATCATCTTATCCTTAGAAAGATAGTAAGAATTAATATATAATGCAGATTCAAGCCATAATTGGGGCGGATGAGTCAAGGGTGGAAATAAAATTTGCTTTAAATAAAAAAGGGCCATCTCCTTGTGGTTATGGCCCCGGTTTTTCAGTTATGATGAATTCTTCTTGTGCCGAAATGGAATCAGGATTAGGTATTTCCGCCGGCGGGCGGGGTCAAGAGTTTATTCACCTTTTTCGTAAGACGCGATTCAAGACGTGCCGCCTTTCGTTTGTGGATAATCCCTCTCTCGGCTGTTTTGTTAATCACACTGACGGCAGTGTTGAAATTGGTTTTGACCTCTTCAACATTTTTGTTTTCCAGTGCGGTTCTGACCTTTTTAATCTGGCTTCTAAGTATGGCTTTGGCGGCTTTGTTCCTCAAATTCCGCTTCTTGTTCTGCCTCATGCTTTTTGCCTGGGCTTTTTTATTAGGCACTTTCTCAACCTCCAAATCTGAAGAATTTTATCGCGTTCTTGATATTATTACCGGTAAATGAAACGCAAAAGAGGTAATCTTTTGCCTCTTTCTCCGTCAAGTATTAATTTCCCCTGCTATGATATTCTCTGTGTCCTCTGTGTCCGCCTGAGGCGGACTGTGGTGAATCTATCCGAGGATAATTCTTTTTGTCAGGCATTCTAAGGTTGCACGCTGTTGCCTATCTCCTTCCGCCCATCTTCAAAACTCACGCGGTCGATAACTCCCATTACCAGCTCCCGGATAGGGGCATCGGGGATGTTGAACACGGTTGATGCCAATCCTGGCGCCGCTCCGAGAAGCACAACATCCCCCTCACCGGCGTCCACATAGTCAACCGCCACCGTTGCCACCCCCATCGGTTTCCCATCTAAGTGCAGCTTCTGGACAAGAAGCAGCTTTCTATTCTCATAGGCTGGATTTTTCACCGTGGAGATAATTTTTCCTATAACACGTGCAAGGTGCATAATCTATTTTGGCAGATACTCCTTTTTATAATCAACGGCATCCACAATTCCAACAATGGCGGCATCAACCGGCATCTTTCTGCCCTCCGGACCTGTTGGGACGGCATCACCGCTGGCTACATAATACACAATCTCGCCCTCACCGTGCTCGGATGTTGAATCAGTAGCAACCACGGGACTTCCCTTCGATTTTAAATCCTGGTCAAGGGGCTGGATGATGCACAGTTTGCATGAGACCAGGGATGGGTCTTTAGTCGTTGCCACAATACATCCAATCACACGTGCCAGATCCATGGCAAAACCACCTTACTTGCGGAACTTTTCAAAAACCCTCTTGCCCTCCACCTCAACAGAGTCCACAATGCCAATAATGGCGGCATCCACCGGCTTGTTCTTCGTCCTCTCAGCGATACGTGCAGAACTTCCCTGAACAACAATCACCATCTCATTCATCCCGGAGCCAATGGCGTCCGCCGCTATGACATAAATCGGCGTCAGCTTCATTCCAATATCCACACATTGCACAACAAGGAGTTTATATCCAGTGAGTCCCGGGTCCTTCTGCGTAGAAACCACCGTTCCAACCACCTTGCCCAAAAGCATATTAACAAAACTCCCTTCAAATATTTATTTCTTATGCGGAATGCTCTCTTTTGGAAAATAATACTTTAAAGAATCCTCCGGATGTTTGCAAAAGCAACAAAAAAATCCTTGGGGATGAGAAGTGCTAAGCTCTTGAACAAAAATATATTGTAATCCTGCTGTGGAAATCCTGTGGATAACCCTGTGGATAACTTTTCCCGAAATATGATTTTGTTTCATTTATAAAAGGGGAGGTGTGGGTTTTCCAGTCCACGGTTTCTGGATTTTTCTAAACTAAATTATCAGGATTTCAAAGTAATATAGATTGCTGTAAATACTGAGGTTACGCATAATTGCTTAATATTTCTAATAATGTGTCTCGAACATTGTAAAATCATCATAGATGGCATTGAATTTACACGCGGCGCTTGTGTTCCGTAAAGTTAAGACTGCTGGCTCTTTACCCTGTGGATAACTTTGTTAAAATACTTTGACCATTGAAATTATATAGGATATGGATTCTATTGTTTTTTGCCTTGATTTGTGAACTTTTGATGAAAATTCATGGGTCATAACCTGCACAAAAAGATACTTCTTCTCAATCCGCCGGGGAAAAATATCTACCTGCGGGATTATTACTGCAGTCATGCCTCAAAGGCGCAATATTACTGGGGACCTTTTGACCTGATATGCCTTTCGGGGATATTAAAGCAGGAGTTTGACCTTGCCGCCCTTGATGCCATGCAGGAGGGTCTTTCACCCGATGAGACATTGCAGAGGGTCATGTCTATCAAGCCGGATATCCTTATTTTTCTGACCGGTGCGGTGAGTTTTGTTGAGGATTTTGCCCTT
>JAPLSR010000142.1 GCA_026398545.1 Candidatus Sumerlaeota bacterium
GTCGCCGTAAAGTGTGCAGTAACCCATGGCGAGCTCGGATTTATTGCCGGTGGAAAGCACCAGCCAGCCGAATTTGTTTGAGAGCGCCATCAGGAGCGTCCCGCGGATGCGCGCCTGGATGTTCTCCTCCGCAATGTTGAACGACGTTCCCTGAAACTGCGGCTTGAGCAATTCCAGAAACGTTTCAAAAGGTCCCTCGATGGGGAGCGCGATATATTCGATGCCAAGGCGGTGCGCCAACTCGGCGGCGTCATCCCTGCTGCCCTGCGAGGAAAAGCGCGAAGCCATGGAAACGCCTACCACGCGGTCTGGGCCAAGGGCTTGCGCGGAGATGACCGCCACAAGGGCGGAATCAATCCCGCCGGAAAGACCGAGCACGGTTTTTTCAAATCCGCACTTTCTCACATAATCCGCAAGACCAAGTTTCAACGCTGCAAACAGCCTCTCCGCCCCAATTGCCGTTGTAGGTCGTCTCTCGCCCTCGCCACGCTCCATATCGTAAAGAATCGCATCCTCCTCAAAATCACGCGAATTGGCAACGAGGCGTCCCTCACTGTCAAAGACCGCACTCCAGCCATCAAAGATGACGCTGTCATTACCTCCGACGAGATTGACATGCAAGACGGGTGCGCCGGCGCGCAGGGCGGTCTCTCTGACTACATCTTCCCTTATCTTCCGTTTGTCGAGGGCGAATGGCGCGGCGGAGATATTTATGATGAGGTCGGGCATCTGGGATGTCAGTTCCTTCACAGGGTCAATTTTGTAAAGGCGATGGTTGGCGCCATGAGGGGGAACATTCCAGATATCCTCACAGATGGTGATGCCGATTCTCTTACCCCTGAAAAGCACAGTATGGACGGAGGGCGCCGGGTCAAAATATCGCGCCTCATCAAAGATGTCATATGTCGGGAGCAGGGTTTTAAAATGGCGGGATAACACCTTCCCGTCGGCGCAGAGCGCCGCCGCATTAAAGAGACCCTTGCCCTCCGTTGCAGGATTTCTGTCCACATAGCCCACAATAACACCAATGCCCTGAGTTTGAGCCGAGATTTTTTCAAGGACGGTAAGATTATCATCAATCAGGTCTTTCCGGAGCACGAGGTCGCGTGGCGGATAGCCGAGGAGTGTGAGTTCGGGAAAGACAATGAGGTCTGCACCGACGCCCCTCGCCCGCTCCATCTCCTTTAGGACGCGCCGGTAATTGTGTTCCACATCGCCAACGATTGTGTTTATCTGCGAAAGGTAAATCTTCATACAACATCCCCTCTTATCTTCGCATCATGCCGGCGAGGATGAGCTCCATCTCTCCCCTGTGTTTGTCGGGATGCAGATAGCATTCCACAATCCGCTCATTGGGGAGACTATTGATGCGCTCATTCATGATGCGCAGAACGGTGGTGTTAATTTCGACCGCCTTTTCAAGCGGCATGCGTTCCGGATTGATATCGATGCCAAAGTATTCTTTATAGCCCATCACCTTGAGGGCGAAGAGGAGCGCCTCCGCCTGGCTCCATTCCACAACGCCAACATTGAGGTCCTGGTCGTAGTTGCCCAGGGGCTGGCTGTTCCAGTGGGTGTGGGCGAGGCGTCCCTCCAGCCCGACGAGGCTGAAGGCGGCGGCGCAGTCCTCATATCCCATGCGGACATGCCCCACCTCGGGATTGAGTCCGACTAAAGCATGACCCGCCTTGAGGAGTTTTCGGTTTTCGGGATTTTTCAGCCGTTTCTCAATGCGCTGTGCGGCGAGGATGCCCTCCGCCGTGGTGCGGTAAATATTATTAGAAACGGGTTCATAAGGTTTTGGCTCCAGCGCCACGCGCACGCCCGGAACCTCATCCATCGCCTCTGCCATACTACCCTCAAACCAGTCCCACATATATGGGAAAATGGTCCCCAGTGAATAGAGGTAGCCATCAATTCCGGGCCAGGAGATGGCGCAGTTGGCGCCGGCGGTCTTCACAAGTTTCAGCCCTTCAACGGCAATCTTCAGAGCCTTCATTCGCACCCCCGAAGCGGGATTGGAGAGACAGCCAAACTCAAAATCCTTCTCAAAGAAGTGCGAGAAAGGGATGGTGACAAGGCGGATGCCGGTCTCTTTTTCCAGTCTTTTATAAAGGTGGATGTTTTCAGAATTGACCTCGGCGGGATAGTGCGCCTCGATGCCGGTAACGCCATATTCAGCCAGTCCCGCCGCCATCTCAATGCGGCGCGCAACATCCGCCTCGGGGATGTAACGCTCATGAAAGCGTCCTCCGGTCGGCGTAAAATACCAGATGCCAACGGAGAATTTGAGGGCGATGGAAAAGGTGTTCAAATGCCTGATAAGCATTTGCGGTGAGCGGAATTTACTCTGATACCTCAGGTCTCTCAAACGGTATTTCATTTCATCCTGCCTTTAGTATAACATCATATTTTTATATATGATTTAATTTACATCAATGCGGGGGTCAAGATGAAGTTGAGAGACAAGTATGGATAAATCATAGATTGCGGCGGCTTAAACGAGTCCTTTTTCACGAAGAATCTGGCGGACAAGGGCATCTATTGCAGGGCGGTCGATGGCGGGAGGAGTATCCGGTGTGCCTGGGGCAGGCGCCGGCGTGGCACAGGAGCGGTCAGCCCCCGGTCTCAAACGACGGTCGGGGATACCCAATTGCTTCTTGATTTCCAAGAGCTCCGACAGGTTTTCTTCACTTATCTGTGTGTAACCATCCAGAAGACGCGTGTATAAAAGGATGCGACAGTACTCTTCAACAATCTCCATCTTGAAATAGGCATCCTCGGGGTCCTTGCCGATGGTGAGTGCGCCATGATTGGCAAGGAGAAAGGCTGTGAAGTCGCTCAGGAAGGGACGCACCACATCGGCAACCTCCTGCGTCCCCGGTGTGGCGTAATCCACAATGGGAATCTCACCGAGAAAGATTTCAACCTCCGGCAGGACGCAGCGCGGGAGAGGATGCTTTACCACGGCAAAGGCGGTGGCAAATGGCGGATGTGCATGGATGACGGCACGCATGTCATTGCGCTGTTTGTAAATTTCAAGATGAATACGGATTTCCGAGGTGACCTCTTTGATTCCCCCGACCTTGCGACCTGTCATATCCACAGTGACAATATCTTCGGTCTTGAGGAATCCCTTGCTCTGGAGTGTGGGGGTGCAGAGGACTACGTCATCGGCAAGGCGGTAGGAAAAATTGCCCTCATTGGCGGCTACATAGTTTCTCACCCAGACGCGCCGTCCAATCTCACACAGGATTTCCTTTGCCTGCCATTCAGTCAGAGACATTAATAACCGCCCCCGACATTATTTCAACCTATCTGCCGGAACACCGATGATGTTAATAAAAATCTTGTGGTTCTTCATGGAGGAGTCAAGCACCTTTTGTCTGACTTCCTCAAAAACGGTGTCCATGACCACCTCTCTCGCCCCTTCGTATGTTTTTCCCATGAGCGGTTGTTTTTCTTCAAGGCGAATCACATAATAACCATATTCCGTTTCCTCCACATCACTCACTTCACCGACCTTGCCGAGCTTGAAGACGAGCTCATTGATGGGTCTGGGAAGGCGGTTATCGGGATAGAACCAACCCATATCGCCGCCGATGGCATTAAAGGAGGGGTCTGCCGATTCAGCCACCTTGCTCAAATCAGCCCCATTTTTCGCCTCCCTTTTCGCCATTTCCATGAATGCCCGGCGCGCCTTTTTATCCGCTGATGTTTCATTGCCGGTTATGGGACAAAAGACATGGCTGACACGGGCGCGCGGCGGTCTCTGAAAGGCGGCGGGGGCTCTCTCGTAAATTGCGCGCAGGGTATCCTCGGTATAATATGTGCTGATACGATGCTTGATTAGTTTTTCCCCCATTATAGCATCGCGCATCTGCCTTAAATATTCTTCCTTACTCTCGCCAATCTTCGTCAGGGTGCTGTTAATATCCACACTGATTCCGGCGGTCTGCTTAAGCGCCTGTTCCTGCTTTACAACCTCCTCATTGGTGACACTGATGCCCTCCCGCTCCGCCTCTGCGGCAAGGAGATTTCTCTCCAGCCATTCCTTCATAATGTTCTGAGTATAAACCAGCCGGAGGCGCTCGATAAATTCGGGGGAACCGTTTTTGTCTTTAAGCATCCTTGTGAGGATACGCTCCACCTGTGCGCGGGTGAGACGCCGATTATCCACAACGCATAGTATGACCTTTTCAGGGTCGGGCGGCGGGGTGGGTATTGGAAGTTGTTTCTGCCGGGAGGGGGATTTTTTCAAGGTCTCCTCAAGAGGCGCTCTCCGGGCAGGTTCGGAACGTGGTTCAATCAGGGATGCAACGGGGGTTGTGATATCCTGCGGTTCGCCTGAGGCGGATATCACAAGGAGGAAAAACACATACACGAATCCATTCCCATGGAGGAGTCTATTTTTCATTAAGACCCTTCAGCAAGTCTTTCACCCGTTGGATATCGCCATAAGATGGGAATTCCCTGACGACTCTGTTCAGGGTGTCCCGTGCTTCAGATTTTCGTCCAAGATTAATCAGACAGATGGCGGATTTCACAAGGCTGTCAGGTGCGCGCAAGCCCGAGGGATACGCCTGGGAGAGGCTTTGATATTGCGTCAGGGCATCTTCATACTTCTTTTCATAAAAATAGGTATCGCCAAGGGAGAATAAGGCATCCTCTGCCACCTTTGAGGTGGAAAAATACTGCAGGAATTTCTGGAGGGATGAACGGGCGGCATCATATTTTCCTCTGGCAAGGTCATCATGAGCAGACTTCAATAGAGCCGCACCATCCACCGTTTCACCATCCACAGTTACAACAAGTTCTGACACGGGGATGGGAATTTTCCGTTCCTCTTTGTTCAGTGTTGCCTCTGTGCTCTCGTCACGGGGATACGAATCCCTCATACCTATGGCAAAACGCATCTCTTCTATAAGGCTTTTCAGCTTTCTTATCTCTTCCCGAAGTTCACTAATCTGCCGGTCCACATCTGACTGTCTTGCCGTCAGTTTGGAAAGGTTAGCCTGGTCTCTCTGTCTCTCTTCGGAGATATAAGAGTTGAGGAGATTATGTGTGTCTCCCTGGAGCGCTTGAAGGCGTCCCACCTGCACCTTTATTTCATAAATATCCCCACGGGTATTTTCATACTGCGAAGTGAGATAGGGACAACCGCACAGTATAAAAATAGACAGGCACAGAACGACACTCATCAGGAAGGTTCTGATATTGGCTTGCATTGGAACGGTTTCTAATAAGCCATGAACTGGACGCGCCTGTTCTTAGCCCAGGCTTCCTCATTATGCCCCTCATCAATCGGGCGCTCCTTACCATAGCTTATTGTGTGCAGTGTTGCCGGGTCAAGATTCTTGCTGATGAAATATTCCCTGACGGAATCGGAGCGGAGCTGTCCCAGATTCAGGTTATACTCCACAGTCCCGCGCTCATCGCAATGCCCCTCAATCAGGACATGCACACCGGGATTCGTGCTGAGCCATTCAGCGTTCTTATCGAGGGTCGCCTTAGCGGCATCTGTCAGAGCGGCGCTGTCAAAATCAAAATAAACCGTCTGGAGTTCCTCGATCTGCTTGGTCGCTTCCATCCTCATGGGCGTCGCCGTTGGCACTCCGGTTTCACCGATAGGGAGCGGGTTGACATTGGTTGAGGTCTTGGCGCCAGCTGCCTCCGGAGCTGAAGGCAAATTGGTGTCCGTACTTGGGTAAATCACCGACGGACTGGGTTTTTTCTTTCCGAAGATACCAAAGGGATTCAGTTTGGCACAACCAAAGTTAAACAGACCCACAATCAACAAGAGCAGGACAGCATTCAACAACCGGGACTTTTCCACTTTCAACAACATCTTCTACATCCTCCTTTAATTACTTCTTCGGCTGTTCCACTTTCATATTTCTTAAACTACCGAATTTTACACTTGCAATAAAAAAAGTTCACAATTCACTGCGTGTTGCACATACCCCGAAACTTTTTTGTCCTCACTCCTCCAGCTTTAAAAAACATCCTTCTTCATCCTCAATCAATAAATGGCGACCAGGAAGGGGATTGGTTTGTCCCATCAGTCGTCAGCTGGATAACGTTTGACCCATCATCATTCATGACATAGATCTGCGACCGTCCCGACCTGTCCGACGTGAAGGCAATGTGACGACCATCCGGCGCCCATGTCCGGTCTTCATCACTGCATGAGCCTGAGGTGAGCTGAATCCAGTTGCTCCCATCCACATTCATGATAAAGACGTGGAAATTCCAGCTGACACGTGAAAC
>JAPLSR010000200.1 GCA_026398545.1 Candidatus Sumerlaeota bacterium
CTTGAGCCGGAGCCGACGCCCACAGGGTGTGCCATCCGCGGTCGCGTGGTGGGGATTCCAACAAGCAGTGACGTGGAACCTTCTCCTATTGCAGGCGCTATGGTCACGATTCAAAAGCGAATCATTATCAAAAATTCGGGCGCGTCGGATATAGAACCCATTATTGTCTTCACCAATGAGCAAGGCTGGTATGAGGTAGACAACCTCCTGGCCGGCGGTTATCAGATGGAGGTGCAAGCCAATGGGTATCAGCCGAAATTCCGTCATGTCAATCTGTTTCACAACCAGGTTAAAATCGTCCATTTCGCCCTGAAACCCGTTGAGCCTGTTCCAACCCCAGCGCCTGAGGATGGGGCATTATTCGGTATGGTGTTCGCTCTGGTGCCGCGTTCATACGACAAACCCACCTCGCCAATCGCCGGCGCTGTCGTTTCTGTCTTCCCGCCCGGTGATAATGAGGAATCGTTTTCCGATAAAGAGCCCATCGCCCAGGCAGTCACCAATGATAAAGGACAATATATTATTGAAAAAATCCCCTTCGGGCGTTACATTGCCGTTGCCGAGGCTGCAGGTTATGAGCGCGCCGTGCACGATGTTGCGATTCCGCCCGGTGTGAAGGTGAGGCTCGATTTCGGACTTCGTCCCGATGTTGAGCCGACACCGACGCCGATACCCGATGTGACTGTGAGTCTCAAGTTCGGACTGAGTTCCGAAGTTGAACCGACACCAACGCCAATACCCGGGTCGGGCAAAATAATCGGGCGCGTCTTCGGATTCAACCCGAACGGTCTGCCGGAGCCTCTGGCAAATGTGGAGGTTCTTCTCTTCTCCGACTTCCCTGAAAAGAGTGAGGAGATTCCAGCACCCTTAAGGAGCGTCTTCACAAATGATGTGGGGCGCTTTGTGATGGAGAATGTCCCGATGGGACGTTATCTCCTCATGGCGCGCATTGATGGCTATGAGCCCGCCACCAAGCCTGCATGTGTCATGCCGGAGGGCACCACCGAGGTCATCTTCAATCTGCGTCCTGCCGTTTCCCCGACGCCGACGCCTGCGCCTGTTTCCGGCATTCTCCAGGGATGCGTGACCTTTGAAAAGGATGGCGCGGAGTTTCCTATCCCCAGCGCTCAACTCCTGGCAATACGTATGAATAATGACAATCAGCATATGATAGGGAACCAGCTGATGAAATACACGGCATCGGATGAGAATGGGCTTTACAAATTTGAAGACCTTATTCCCGGACTTTACCTCGTCATGGCGCAGGCGGAGGGATTTAAACCCGGTCATGGCGAGGCGGGCGTCAAAACAGACGAGGTGACAGTCCTCAACTTCAAGCTGGAATCCGCTGATACACCTACATCGGGCACGGGAACCATCTTCGGCAAGGTGATGACGGTAGATACACCCACAAGCACCGGTGAGCGTCCCGAGATTCGTCCCCTCGAAGGCGCCAATGTCCTTGTTTACAAAGTCAATCACAGTCTGGAAGAGGCATTAAGCTTAGTTCCGGCGGGGAGCGCGGTCTCAGACCCGTCCGGTCTCTTCGTGGTGGATAATCTCCGCTACGGGCTCTATGTCGTTATTGCAAAGAAGGATGGTTACACCCAGGGGCTTCATCTGGCGCGTGTTCGTCAACTGGTTGAAACAAAGGTCTTATTCCTGCTCATCCCGCTGGGAGAACCAGAGCCAAAGCCGGATGAGGACATTATCTATCAGCACGACGGCGAACATGACGATGACTGGGATTCTGCCGGCGCGCCGGATTTCTTCCACATGCCGGATGCCTCCCGCGACGGCGGCCATCTGCGCCTCCATTGCAGTGACAACACCAACACATTCGGCTACTGGTTCAGTCCGGCAGATCAGATTCCCATCGCCCCAGGGCTAATCTACAAGGCAACCTTTGCCCTGTCATCCGACCAGACGGACACTTCAAAAGTCCCCTGCATCCGCGTCCGGTTCAACAGCAAGAATGAACAGATGGCTGACATGTATGTCATCAACAGTCTGGGTGACGGTGCGGTCTCACCCGCCGTTGGCGGACGCACCTATACCCATTACTTTACCCTCCCATCTTCGGACATCTCCGTGCCGGTGACGGAGAGCGGCATCTATATCTCATTTGACCTGGTCAATTTAGACCCGAGGGACGCTAAAGACGCTACGGTCAGTCTTGACTGGGTCAAGGTTGAGTCGATAGCGGAGTCTGATGTGCCGCAGGGAAACGAGGTTCTCTCACTTGACTTCTCCACGGGTGTTTATGGATGGTCAAATGAATTTGCCAGCACCTTCACCCAGCCGCAGGTCATCTCCGGACCTTATCTCGGTCTGAAGGCAAAGAATAACAAGAGCACCTATGGGGTCTGGGTCAGTCCGCCAAAAGATATCTCCATCGAGGCGAACACCATTTATGCCGTCGACTGGAATGTCTTCTCAGACCAGGCTGACCTCTCCACCGTGCCCGGCATCCGCATGAGGGCGGGTGATTCCTCCAACCGATTGATTATCCAGAAGAGCGTCTTCAGCAATGCCGAGGGTGATAACTCACCGGATGGACTGGGCAGGACATACACCCTCTATTACAACCCCCCTGCCGAGCTTGACGGTGCGGGACTCTATCTGGCATTTGACATGGTCAATTTTGACAGCACGGACGGTTCGGATGCCACAATCGGTCTGCGCTCGGTCACCGTCCGCGCCATACCGGCTGCCGATATGCCATAATCCTTAAACTTTTTAAACTCTTAAACTTGAAACCCTTTTATCGGGGGCTTATGCCCCCGATTTTTTTTGTTCGCCGCAGCGCAGGCAGCATCGGCGACTGATTAACACGGATTTAAGCAATTGACAGGAAGGGGGACATTTTACCATAAAAACCATTGTTACTTACACAACATAGCTTCAGCGACGGAGCGTGGATGGCGGAACACTATTATCCATCCCCTCCATCTGTTAAAAAATTTAAGGGACAGGTCAACGGATGCAAGACTGGGACGTCCAACATACCATAGAACAACAGGCGGCGACCGAGATGTCCGAAAGGGAAATTCGGGACATCGTGGAAGCCGTCCTACGAGGCGACACTGAAAAATTTGGAAGGCTTTTTGACCTGTTGCATAACAGGGTTTACGCCCTTGCGTGGAACTTAACGGGGAATTACGATGATGCAATGGACGTCCTTCAGGAGTGCTTTCTTCGGGCATATCGCGCCCTATCCTCCTGGAAGGGGAATGCCAGGTTCACCACCTGGCTGCACCGCATCACGGTCAACACGGCAATCGACTACATCCGCCGCGAGGCGAGGCATCATGAGAAACGCATCACCGGGTCGGATGATGAGGAGATGGACAAAGAGATACAGAGCCTCTGCGAGGGTGTGGAGCGCCGCACGCCCCTTATGGAAGCCGAGCGGAAGGAGCTCCGCAGGAGACTTGTCCATGCTATAAATCAACTGCGCGGGATGCAGCGCCGGTGTTTCATCCTGCGCTATTTTGGCAACCTCCCCCTGAAGGAGGTGGCACTGATTGCGGGCTGTGGCGAGGGGACTATCAAGCGTCATCTCTTCCGCGCCCGCGAGCGTCTGCGTCAGCTCTTGACAGAGGGATAATTTCCCTCAGGGAGGTTTGAAGATATGGAAGAAGATTCAAGACATGAATTGAGGTTCAGAACCGTCCCCGAGGAGGAGGTATCTAAGGTCGTCATCCAGGGCGAAAAGTCCATGCGAGATGGTGAACTCGGACCTCTGGGTCCATGTATGGCGGCTTTGAAAACAAAGCCTGCTGACCCCTCTATCCAGCAATGGGAAAGTGTGAAAGGAGAGGTCATGCGGCGTATTGCCGGCTCCCGACACGGTTTTTTTACCACACTGCATGACAGAATGACAGCGACGGATTCTACAATGTTGAAGGTATTTTATTATGCGGCGGTGGTGCTGGCGGTTGCAGTTACGGCGGCATCTGTTGCGGCGGGTGTTTTCTACCTTATTGAGGCACTTACTGCCGAACCGGCTCACGCCATAGAAAAAATCTTTTTTTGAGATGGGAAAATAATATCAAAATCACCCGCGACGGTGTGATATCTTCACCCTTCCTTACTTACGCGCCATAGCTTCAGCGACGGAGCGTTCCCTATCCTCATGCATCCATCCGTTCAATCCCCTGCACATAATGGTCTGCAACGATGTAGACAGGGTCAGGGTAGCGGACGATGTGGAGGACGCCTGCCTTGACCTGGTCAAAGTGTCCCGCAGGGTCAATGTATGATTCATCACAGCGCGCGCAGAGCATTTCCGCCGCAACGAGGTCATACGTTTCCACATCCTTTGTCCAAATCAGGCGGCACTCCACGCTGGCGGGATATTCCCTGATAGTTGGCGGTTTGACCATCAGACTATCCTCAGATTGAAGACCAGATGCGGAAATCTCATCACACTCGCCGCTGTAATGGCGACTTACCTTCATGATGGACTCAAGGTCCTTTAATCCGGGGAGATTGACAACAAACTCGCCCGTCTTGACAATATTCTTATAAGTGTGGCTTTCGCGGTTGATTGCCAGAATAATAGTGGAGCCGATGCGGAAGTAAGAGCCGATTGCCGCAACATTATTCGTCCCCTTTTCATCCACAGTGGTGATGACAATCACCGGATTCCCCGCCAGAATCTTGGTTTTCTGCAAATCCACCTCATTTTTATAGCACATAATTTCCCTCCAATTCCCCTTCTGAATATTTTATATTTCTGTCATCCAAAAAGGAAGTCAAGTCCCGACTGCAAATGATTTGCCACAAGTCTAAGGACACAGTTGCATCAGGCAACATGACAATTTTTATGGACGTGGCGCATGATTTGTTACAATCATTTTTTCAATATTGTGCGGGGTGTGTGTCCCGCTAAAATAATTGTGGTTTTGTTTGATGAAGAAGATTCTCGTCACCGGCGCTGATGGAATGCTTGGAACTGACCTTGTGCGTCACCTCCGAAAGGGACCGCACATTGTGCTTGCCACCACCATTCGCTCCCTGGATATCACCGACCGCGACCAGGTCAGGCGTGTCCTCCTTTCGCGCCGACCTGGGGTTGTCATCCATACTGCGGCATACACCGCCGTGGACCGCGCCGAAACCGAGAGGGAGCTGTGCATGGCGGTCAATCATGAGGGGACGAAAAATATTGCCCTTTCCTGTCGTGAAATCGGCGCGGAACTTATCTATATCAGCACGGATTACGTCTTTGACGGCAAGAAGAGAACGCCTTACGTGGAGACGGATACCCCCCGCCCCATCAACGTTTATGGCGAGTCCAAATGGCTGGGAGAGGAGGCGGTTCGCACACTTGTTGAGCGGCACAAGATATGCCGCTCCTCCTGGCTGATAGGGTTGCACGGCGTCGGCGGGATGAATTTTGTGGAAAAGATACTACATGCCGCCTCTGCGGGGAATGTCCTGCGGGTTGTGGACGACCAGATAGGGCGCCCCACATTCACCTTTGATTTTGCCCTCCTTTTAGAGCGGGTCATGGGGCTTCATGAGCGGGGCATTTTTCACCTGACGAATACGGGGGAGTGTTCCTGGTATGACCTGGCGCGATGTGTGCTGGAGATGAGCGGGCGGAGTGATGTCGAGATTGTGCCTGTCTCTTCCGCGGAATATCCGGCGGCGGCGAGACGCCCTGCCAATTCACTTCTAAATTCACCGCGCCTTGAGAGCCTTGGCATCTCTCCCCTGCGTCATTGGAGGGAGGCGCTCCGCGATTACTTCATCCGCCGCAAAAAATCGGGAAAAAAGGATTGATATGGGAGACAAGTTGCACTATTTTTCAAATATATATGTCCCGGGGTTATGAAAATGTTTTTTGCGGCAGACATTGGAAACACGAACATTGTTCTGGGGCTGTTTGAGGGCGATGAGATTATCGAACACTGGCGCGTCTCCACCGACCTGAGACGCACCGAGGATGAATATGCTATTCTCCTTCATGAACTGTTTGCCATGAAGCAAAGGGATGTCGCCTCCGTGAAGGGCGCCATTCTCGAGTCCGTAGTTCCCTACTTGAATGAGAAATTAAAAAAAAGCATGGAGCGCACTTTTGGATTCCCTCCCCTCGTCATGACCAGTGAGACCCCCATCGGGCTGGAGAACCGTTATGCCATTCCCCGGGAGGTGGGGATGGACCGTCTTGCAAACGCCGTGGGCGGGAAGATGAAGATTGGCGCCCCACTCATTATTATCGATTTCGGCACAGCCATTACGCTTGACCTTGTGGATAAAGACGGTGCTTATGCGGGGGGATGCATCCTTCCGGGACTTGAGACAAGTGCGGATGCCCTTTTTCTCCGGACGGCGCAACTGCCACGCATCGAACTTCTCCGCCCGCCCGCTGTCCTGGGCAAAACAACCGTGGCAAGCATGCAGTCGGGGCTTTATTTCGGCACCATTGGCGCAGTGGATGCGCTGATTGACCGCCTCTGGGAGGAGATTGGATATAAAACTGCCATTATTGTAACCGGCGGGGGGGCGGCGCAGATTGTGAATGAGCTCGCTCACCCATGCGAATACGACCCGCACCTGACGCTTCGCGGACTTAAGGCAATATGGGAAATGAACAATACATCGCTCCGTCGCCAAAGCTATGGAGCATCGGCGACTGACCGTTCAGCGGGGTGATGAAGTGGCGCGGATTGATGACACCCTT
>JAPLSR010000294.1 GCA_026398545.1 Candidatus Sumerlaeota bacterium
GGAAAAATTGTAAAAAAAGTCTTTACAATCTGGCGAAGTGTTATTTAAATCTCGTTCTAAATTAACATATTGATGGATACGGAAATACCTGTTACCATTATCCAGATATGTCATATATGAGTATATATGATGAGGGCGCATTGGAGACGCCTCAATCATAAATCTTGAATTCACTCAACAGGTTTGAGTTATGGCAATCAGATTACCATCTAAACTTTATTCCCTCAAATACCGGTTATTGATTGTCACCATTTGCAATATTATTACCGCCTTGTGCCTCACCCTTCTGACAGTTAATATTCTTGATAAGAAACTGGGGTGGAACCTGACAATTCTTTTTCCGGAGTTAATATTATTTCTTTTTATTTATATTATCCTGAGCATCATTACGACGCGAGTCATTCTACATCCAATTGATAGGCTGACGAGGGAAGTGCATCAATTGATAGACAAGGGGATGCTCCATGAAATTGACCTTTCGCGTTATCCCGAGCTGGCAAACCTGTTAGCCTACACGTTTGAATTGATAGAGTCCGTCAAAAAGGAACGTTCTCTGGCTTTGCTCATCAAGGGTGCGTCAGATTTGCGAATCAAAATGGTTCGCAAAGATGCCCTCACCGGACTTTATGATCGTGAATATCTGGATCAATATCTCCCATTTGAACTCTCACGTTCCCACATCATGAACCAACCCGTGTCCGTCATGATGCTGGACGTGGATGAGTTCAAATTTTATAATGATAAAAATGGTCATCCCGAGGGGGACCAAGTTCTTTCAGGTCTGGCGGACTTACTGCGGCGCGTCACACGCAATTATGATGTTTGCGTTCGTTACGGTGGGGAGGAATTTCTTGTTATTATGCCCCGCACACCACAATATCAGGCGCTGGAAGCTGCGGAGCGTGTGCGAAAGGCTTTTGAAAATGAGCCCTTTGAACACAAGGAGCTTCAACCGACAGGAAATTTGACAATCTCAATTGGCGTTGCCTCCTTTCCCAATGATGCCAATGATGACAAAGATCTGATTAAGCGTGCTGATGAAGCCCTCTATAGCGCCAAACGGTCGGGTAAGAATAAGGTTTGCACCACCAGCCCATAATCCAAACATAAAATGAGCGCCACCGCCTTATCAGGCATTTACGCCTGAGCGGTTTTTCATTCCGTGTGTTGTTAAAACTCAAACGGTTTGTTTGTCCGTGCAGATTCAATGAGACCGATGGCAAGCCGGGCAGACTCAAATGCCTCATTCACGTCCGTCATTGGTTTTTTGCCACTGTTTATACAGTCAATAAAATGCCTTTGCTCCACCAGGTAGGGACTTTCAAGAGATGGGGATTCAGGACTGATAGTTCCAGCCTTTTTCCCCTGAATTTCCTTTTTGACGGAAAAGGTGAGTGTGCTGGCATCACGCATGTCAAATTCGATAATGCCGTCCTTGCCGCTAATCTCAAACGCCGTCCAGAATGAGCCCGGCGCCTCAGTCCAGCTCCCCTCCACATGGGCAAGGACCCCGTTTTTGAACTTCAGGATGGCGAGAGCGTAGTCAGTGGCATCGCCTCTGGTTGCCAGTGTCTGGGCAAAACCCCTCTTGACTGCGCCAAACGTCCAGAGGAGCCAGTCAAGGTCATGTATCGATAAGTCAAGGAGCACACCGCCACTTTTTTTGGCATCCAGATACCAGTTTTCCTGCCGGTCATAGCTGGCGGGCAGACCAGAGCACCGCGAGATGCGGACAATACCGGGCTCCCCGATTTCTCCGGCGTGTAACATCTCTCTGGCGAAGGCATATTCCCAGAAAAATCTCAGCACGTGACCCGCCATGAAGACTTTTTTATATCCCCTGAATGCCTCAAGAATTTTCCTTGCCTCCTCCATAGTGCGGGCAATGGGTTTTTCGCAGAGAATGTGTTTCCCCGCGGCCATATATTGTTTCAGAAATTCAAGGCGATACGGTGTGGGGAGGGCATGAATGACAATTTCCGTTTTGGGGTCGCCTGTGATTTTTGTAATATCCGGTGTCCATGTTGCGTTGTATTTTTGCGCCAGTTTTTCCCCGCGCTCTTTGTCCTTATCCATGACCCAATTGAGCGGGATATCGCTGTGTGAAAGATTTTCGGCGTGAATGGTACCCATAAATCCCGCACCAATAATCGCTGCTTTCATAAAGACGCTCCTTTAATTTAAAATGTTCTTCCTTTATATAATGAGAATGCGGATTTCATCCACGAATCTTCACGAATTTCCACGAATTAGTTATAAGGCTATTTTTATCGTCTTCCCGAAGGTTGAGGCGCGCCGCCGCGTCTTGGTCCTTCCCTTCCACCAGGACGAGGCGCACGTTTCTCCTTTGTGGACGTTGTTGTCGCATCGGGTATTTCGAGATTGGGAATATTGAATTTACCGGAGAGATAAAAGATTACGTCCTGTCCGCTTCCATTTAAGAGACTAACCCGAGTCATCTCTTGCGGGATGACTCCTATGAGGCGGACTGTGTCCGATGACCAGTGTTCATGTGCGAAGGCATCCTCAACCTGCCGGTCAATTGCTTCCTCATCAGCCTTTTCCTTCGGTGTCATCCATCGATTCTTAAACAGGACAAGCCCTTTGCTTCTTTGTTCCGCGGCGAAGGCAGCCTCTTTCGCCTCAGGCGTCATCCACTGTCCATTATAAAGAATGAGTCCGCGCTCTTTCTGCTCTGCGGCAAATTTTTCCGCCGGTGTCATCCATTGTCCCTTGTATTGAACCAGCCCCGCCTCAAGCGGATTAACCCATTTTTCACCAATGCGAACCAACCCCTTTTCCCTGTATTCCTTCTCCAACAATGCAGTTGTCTTTTCCAGTTTGAAGGAGAGAGATTCCCTGTGGAAGGGATAGGTTTCTGCAAGCAAGGGGCGCGAGGCATAATAGCCCTCCTTTTCAATGCGGAAGAAAAGGGCGGAGCGCGAGGCGCGCCGGAAGGTGGCTGGCGTTCTGGCGGGATGTGCCTTTTCACCGAGAATCTTCCAGGGTCCCATAGCGCTCTCGGAATAATAAACAATCGCTCCGGGCGGGTCGCTTTTAATCCTGACAGATGCGCACCCCGTCAGAATAAGGAAAAGAATGAATGTCATGGATAAATGTGCGAATTTCATGATTTTAACTCTGGATTCCTCCTTTCCAAACGCATTGGAATACCCCGTTCCAGCAGATAGCGCTTAGCCTCCTCAATGCTGTATGTGCCAAAATGGAAGATGGATGCCGCAAGCACCGCATCCGCCTTTCCCTCAGTGAATGCCTCGTAAAGATGCTCAAGATTACCCGCGCCGCCGGAGGCAATCACGGGAATGCCCACGGTCTCAGAAACGCCCCGGGTGAGTTCAAGGTCATACCCATTCTGTGTGCCGTCGCAATCCATGCTTGTAAGGAGGATTTCCCCAGCACCCAACGTCTCCACCTCCTGAGCCCACAAGATGGCATCATGTCCGGTTGGAATGCGTCCTCCATGAGTAAAGACTTCCCAGGCGGGGGGCGCGTTTGGGTCGTCTATTTTTTTCCGCCTTGCGTCAATGGCGACAACGATGCACTGGCTCCCGAATCGCTCCGCCCCTTCGCGGATAAACTCAGGACGATTTATCACCGCCGTGTTGAGTGAAACCTTGTCCGCCCCTGCCCTCAGCATCTTCTTGATATCCTCCACATGGCGGAGTCCGCCCCCGACAGTGACAGGCATGAAGACCTCGGCGGCGGTGCGTTGAACCACATCCACCATAATGTTGCGCATTTCATGCGAGGCAGTAATGTCTAAAAAAACCAGTTCGTCAGCGCCTGCACGGTCATAAGCGATGGCACAGGCGACAGGGTCGCCTGCATCAACCAGATTGACAAAGTTAATACCCTTAACCACACGCCCCTCTTTGACGTCGAGGCAAGGTATAATGCGTTTGGCAAGCATAATATAAGGAATCCTGCCGGAGAAAAATAAAAAACTTCATGAAAAATGCAAAAAAGTCCATACCCATCTTCAGCGATGTCGTCAACAAAATGTGAAAGGAACAATTGAATTAACCCTTGACTTATTCCCATAATTACCAATATTATTAGATGAAATATAAGTGGTGTTGTTTATCATGTATAATTCTCGAAACAGTATAAAATCATTTCTAAAGCGCTCAAACAATGTAATGATGACAACTGAAACTTGAACAAATCTGGGAGATTGAACCTGTTTGATTATGCAATTTTATATATTTTTATAGGGGTCTGACCCTCTAGTGTCTAAATGAGATATTATAAATATATAATATTAATTATTATTTCTTTTCCACATCTATCCTATTCATCAGATTATCTCTTGTTTTTGTCATTTTATGAGAAATCCACTGCTTGGGCATGTGATATGAACTCAACAGGTGTAATAACTTTCCGTCAGGAATATACGGTGGGATTAGATTCAGATTTTATGCTATCATCCTCGAATGGAAGAATGGTTGTTATTTCAACTATCTGGGTGGTGCCTCATAGAATTTCTTGCTTTTTTATTAATAGAGACAATTCAATAGATATGCCTATTTACAATGAGGAATTTCCCAAAGAATATAGTTTAACATCACCAATATTTAATAAGAAATTACCATTGTTATACGTGGGTATAGATCCAATATGTGCTCGATATACGATTGATTATAATCAAAAGCGCATCGCTATCACCACCGATACAATTAAATTGGATATACCTGCCCAGGACATTGATTACTCCTCCTGGGCGAATTGCCTGGTGTTTTCGTATGCCTACGTAGGCCCTGCGGGTTCTGCCAAAGGAGTAAAAACCATTAAGGTTTCATCGGATGGGCATTTTACGACCGATACCCACTGGCTTGATATTCACGGGGGAGTCAATACGGATCTAAGCGTCTCCCCAGATGGACGTTGGGCGGTTGTCATCGGAGGCGGAGATCCCGAGATGTCCATTGTTGGCATCAATGATGATGGGTCTATGAAACTTCTTCAACAGATCGATTTCAAGGATGAAACTCGTATATTTAATCCTTACGAGATTCATTTTACTCCGAATGGGCGATTTCTTATATTATATTGTGACGATAGCACCGATCATTATTATATTGTTTCTCTTTCCATCAACCAGGAAACGGGATGGGCAACGATTGTGGACATGATTAACTATAAAAAGGCGCCACTTCTTAGCGGGGGAGAAAATGCGGCCATCACACCGGATGGGAAATTTGTTGTTTTTGCCAACAGCGCCACGAGTGAAAAAATAGACCTTGATGTCTTCCACATTGAGGAAGATGGAAAATTAACATGGCTGCCTGATAAAAAGATAACGATCCTAAATGCTTATATATCTGATATGACTTTTGTTCCGCCCTGGCGGGAGACGCTGGCCCCACCGCATGGCTGGCTGGCACATTAGACTTTATAAACAGTTGCGTTAATACAGATATTAATGCAAGACGGAGGCAAACCCCTCATGGAATATGTATCATTGAGGTAACCCGCCTTCTATTTTATGATTCCTGACAATATGTGGAATCCGCTTGACGAGAATCGCCAAACTCCAGCAGAAAAATTGAGAAAAGTTTGACGGTGTATGGCAACTTTCAGTATTTAATCGGGATGAATTGCGATGGCGCTTGTGAGTTTGAAGGATGTCCTTGCAGATGCGCGCGCCGGTAGATATGCCGTCGGTTCGTTTAATGTGGTTGACCTCGTTTCTCTGGAGGCGATTCTTGAGACGGCTGAGTCGCTCCTTTCGCCTGTGATTCTCTCCATCGCCGAGGTGCATTTCAAATACGTGAATCTTGAAAATATCACTCCCACGATAAGGGAGGTGGCAAGACGCGCAAACATCCCCGCCGTTTTGCATCTTGACCATGGGGAGTCCTTTGAGGCTGTGATGCGCGCCCTTCGCGCCGGCTTCACATCCATCATGTATGACGGTTCCAAACTCACCTTTGGGGAGAATGTCCGCCGCACCTCTGAGGTGGTGAAGATGTGTCATGCCGTGGGGGTGACGGTTGAGGGTGAGCTGGGGCATATTGGAGGGGCGGAAGGGGGGAGCGGGGGCGCTGTGGCTCCGCCGGAGGAGTTTTACACAAAGGTGGAAGAGGCGGTGGAGTTTGTTGAGCGCACGGGGGTGGATGCCCTTGCTGTGGCGATTGGCACGGCGCACGGGCTTTACAAGGGCAAACCGAAACTCGATTTTGAAAGGCTCGCCGCGCTTAATAGCGCCCTTGGAATTCCGCTCGTCCTTCATGGCGGGACAGGTCTTTCCGTGGAGGATTTCAGCCGGTGCATTGATAACGGTGTTGCCAAGATTAACTTCTACACGGGTATGAGCGTTGCCGCAACAGAACACATCAAGGAAAAACTGAAGAAAAGTCCGGAGTGTTATGATTATCCCGGTCTCCTTCTGGAGGCAAAGGAGGGCATCAGGGAAACTGTGGCGGAACAGATAGAAATTTTCCGCAGTAAGGAGAGGTGCACGCCGGAGAGCGCGCTATGCCGAGTTTGTTCAGGCTGTGGGCGCAGGAGCGGGGATGTCCGGACTCCCACTGCCGGCGCTTCCCCCACAACCGACATGGGAAAAGAGGCACTTGTTCAGCAGATTGTTGATGCCGCCATTGACGTTTTGAAACGGATGAAGATATGATTGTGAAAGATAATTATTCACCACAGAGCCACTGAGGACACAGAGTTTTAAAATTCTCCGTGTTCTCTGTGTCTTTGTGCTAAAATTTGAATTTTTTATCGGAATGTTAATATGCACTTGTGCAATAAGCGATTGATATTTTTCCATTGCACAGATGGTTTGGAGCAATTATGTTTTTATTTTATTTTTACAATAATCTCGGAATAGACATTTGAAATGATAAGAAAGGAGACAGGAAACTAATGGGGAGTGTAATCAAGAAGCGCCGCAAGAAGATTCGCAAGCACAAGGATAAAAAACTTCGCAAGCGTATGAAGTACCGTCGTTAGATGCGGCTGTTTCAGGCAACTTGCAAAGATATTGTATTACTCATAGAATGCGGCGTCAGGGGCAGAAATTCCCCAAGCGCCGCTTTATTTTATAAGCGTTTTTCAGGAAGTCTCATGAAGGTTCGGGTTTATCCATGTCACCGCCTTGAGGGAAGACTCACGGCACAACCCTCAAAGAATTACACCACGCGCTACCTTCTGGCGGCGGCGCTGTCGGAGGGTGAGAGCATTGTCCGGCGTCCCGCACGAAGCGATGATACTGCGGCGCTCATATCATGTCTGTGCGCCCTCGGGGCTGAAATCAAGGAGACGGGCGATGGTTTCATCATCCGGGGTTTTGGATGTCATCCGAAAAATCCGGGAACACTCAACCCGGGCAATGCGGGGACGGTTCTTCGCCTCCTGCTTGGCACCGCCTCACTTCTCCCTGAAGTTCGATTCATAACAGACTATCCCGACTCGCTCGGCAGGCGACCGAATCAGGACCTGCTGGATGCCCTTTCATACCTTGGTGTAAGAAGTAAGTCAGAGGAGGGGCGGCTCCCCATCACACTTCAGGGCGGCAGACTGCATGGGGGAGAAGTATTTGTCTCCGGCGAGAAGAGCTCCCAGTATCTCAGCTCAATTCTCTTTCTTGCGCCGCTCATCGGCGAAGCGGTTGAGATTCATGTGACCGGCGGGCTGAAGTCCGGCGCGGCGGTGCTGACAACGCTTGATGTGATGCGAGAGGCGGGCATCAGTGTGGAGGCGTCCCCTGATATGGTTCATTTCAAAGTTCGCGGCGGACAGGAGTATCGACCCGGGACGTATGTTGTAAATGGGGACTGGCCAGGTTCGGCGGCGATTCTTGCCGCCGCCGCAGTGTGTCCGGAGTCCAATGCTATTGTGGAAGGGCTGAGTGAGGACAGACAGGGGGAGCGGGCGATTGTGCAGGTCCTTTCTAACATGGGGGCGGACATTTTATTTGAAAATGGACAAGTTCAAGTCAGGGGAGGGCGACCTATACGCGGTATTGAATTTGACGGCGACAGGGCGACGGATGCCGTTCTTGCAATGGTGGGCGCAGCGTGTTTTGCCCGTGGGAGGTCGCGCTTTTATAATGTGGAGAACCTGCGCATTAAGGAGTGTGACAGGATTAGCGAATCGCTTAAGGAACTTTCACGTCTTGGAGTTACGGGTTTCGAAAAGCGCGATGAGATTATTATAGATGGCAACCCCGACGGTTATGAGGGCGGGTGCGATGTAAATGGGCACAGCGACCATCGCGTGATTATGCTTTTGACCATTTGGGGACTGCGGACACAGAAAGGCATTACCATATACGGCGCTGAGCATATTGGCAAGTCCTATCCGGATTTTTTCAAGCACTTAGAGATGCTGGGCGCGCACTTTGATTTCCTGGAATAGGAGGTTCTCTGTTAATATGATTATTGTTATGAAAAAGGGGGCAACAGAGGAGGAACTATCAGTAGTTTGCCGGACAATTGAGGCGTTGGGCTACAAACCACATATTATACGCGGTGTGGAGCGAATAGTGGTCGGGGCTGTGGGGCATGAAGACAAAACGCCATTACAGGTGCTGGAGCAGACGGCGGGCGTGGAGGCGGTCATCCCGATTCTCAAACCCTGGAAGCTGGTCAGCAGGGAACTCAAGCCCGAAAAAACCATTGTGGATGTGGATGGCGTCAAAATCGGCGGCGAGGAAATCATTGTCATAGCCGGTCCATGTTCCGTAGAATCCGAGGAGCAGATTATGGAGACGGCGCAGGCAGTGAAGTCGGCGGGCGCCAAAATCCTTCGCGGCGGCGTATTTAAACCACGCACTTCACCCTATGCCTTCCAGGGACTCGAAATTACGGGTTTAAAGCTGCTCGCCAAGGCGCGGAAAGCCACGGGACTCAAAATCGTGACAGAAATCATGTCGCCCGGCGAGATTGACATCATCTGTGAGTATTCAGACATGATACAGATTGGCGCAAGAAACTGTCAGAATTATTCCCTTCTGAAGCGGGTGGGGCAGACACGTCTTCCCATCCTAATCAAGCGAGGCATGGCAACCACCGTGAAGGAGTTCCTCATGTCCGCGGAATATATCATGTCGCAGGGAAATTACCAGGTTGTTTTGTGTGAGAGAGGCATCCGCACCTTTGAGGATTCCACGCGCTTCACCCTTGACCTGAACTGCATTCCCGTCTTGAATGAGATGACCCACCTGCCCGTGATTGTTGACCCCAGCCATGGCACAGGCAACTGGAGGTATGTTACGCCGATGGGACGTGCAGCCATTGCCGCCGGTGCGGACGGCTTGATGGTAGAGGTGCATCCCAACCCGCGCGAGGCATTCTCCGATGGTCCCCAGTCGTTGAAACCCGAAACGTTTTTGGAATTCATGAATGAAGTCCGGAAAGTTGCGGTTGCCATGGGACGAGAGTTGTGAAATATTTTGTGTATTGGGGAAAAAGAAGCGGCTGAATATTTCAAGGGCCAAGACCTTTATTAAACTGATTTCTGCAGGGAATTGTTTGATTCATGTCGCCTGCTCCATATATGAAACAGAACGCCGATGCCCAAAAGTGCTATTAATTGTGGGATAACAACGGGGACTTCGCGCAATAAATATTCAGTAATGCGTATGGCAACCGCTATAGAAACGGCGCCGATCTCGAAAAAGATAAAGATGGATAACGCTCTGTAATTCTGAAACGCCCTAACCATCCACAAACTCAGAGTCCCCAAAATAATCAAATGCGGCAATGAGAGGATGTAGTAAATAGTTTGAGGGCTGGAACTTGGCATCAATCCCACGAACATCTGAAAAAGCAGTGAAGGCCCATACCAGAGGTAACATCCGATAAATCTCAGGAAGCAGAAAACCGCGATGGCGCCATAGACTATTTTCAATATGCCGGTGGATGAAGTAGTGCAAGAGCCTTCATGGCAGGAAACCGCAGAACAGCGATTGAGGATTATATAAAGAAGCCATGTCAGCCCGCTGACTATTGCATAAACAACCGACCATGATGAGTAAACTGTGATATAGAAAATTGTGCGATACGGTTGTGATACTTTGATAAGATGGAGAGAGTGTATCCATTGCACACATGCCTGCATCAGAATGGCGACTATTATGGATATCAATGTACCGCTTACAATCCTTGCGATATTTCGACCGGTATTTCTTTGAGCCATCGCATCCCTCTCTTAATTTTCAAACAGATACGGGGTCTTTGATGAATTATTTTTCCGCAACCGTTTCAATTGGTCAAGTTGTATACACAAACGTTATCGCAAAACACAGGCTTAAATCTTATAAAGTAAACAAACTGGTATCAACAACTTTTTTATCCACCAAGAAAAATTTTTATCTCTTTGACTCTGCGCCTCTGTGAGAGATCTATTAAATATAACCAGAAAATCATTAAGATATAATTTCAATCGGACGCACCTCACATGGAGGTTCAATGTAATCCAATAGTCTGATTGATCTGTTTATTTTCTATTATTTCGTGCACGCGTTGCTATAAGATGAGTTTCCATGCTATCAATTGGATACCAGATATTTTCCGCTCGCTCAACAGCATGAGGATACAGAGATTCGATGATGTTGTGAATGAAGTATCCTGGAGCCAATCCCGGCAAATCGTAAGCGTGCCATGTGTTATATGGTTGATTCGATATATTTCTCGGTTCAGAATCCCAGAAACGATAAAACTGATTATCTCCGAATGATAAAGATCGAATCTCATAGGCTCCATATATATTCCCATTGGTCTCAAGCAGAAGATCCAGTACTATATCCGGACTTGTATTAGTGGGTTCATAACAGAACAAACCTAAGAAGGGCTGGGGATGTATGGGGCGATGTATAAGCAATTTCGAAATGGTATTTAGTTTCTGAAGGGATTGCCGCAGTCTCGACGTGTCCAAAGATGTCTTAACCTCGATTACAGCCCTGACGCAATCTGGAGTTGCAATCACAAAATCACCGTCACGGAAAAGAACTGGCGCTGTGTCGCTCTATATGATGATGTCGATTTGCGTGCTTGGGCCATCAGAGGTAATGATAAAACCGGATCCAACTGATATAGAAGGTGGTAAATAGCGGCGAAGGACTGAGCGAAGGATGCTTTCCTTCCACGCGCCATCTGATGGCCAGTGAGCATCACCAATCATGTTTCTGATTCTATTTTGAACCGAACGTAATTCAGCGGAAAGGTCCCGGAAATATGCGGTCATATCCATGGTTAAACTTTATCTATAATCTTTTAGGATGGCAACTATTGCCAGCCAAGACAGCGTTAAGTCTTAAAAAGTTATGGGTGGGGAGTCAATGACATTTTGGGAGGAATCCGCGGGTTGCAGGAATTATTTGAAACCGTAGATGCACGCCGATAAACGCCGATTGTGTATTCTTTTTCGTCTGCGCGGCTGTGCGAAATCTGTGGATTATGTGAATGGAAACAAAGCATAAAAATTCGAGGGAGAGGATTGCGTCCTCTCCCTCGATGTGGCGAACGTTAAATTATGCACATTACCCGCCGAAGGAGGGCAGATTGTAGAATGCCTTTTTCTGAGGATATTCCGCCACCTTGTCCAGTTCTTCCTCAATGCGGATAAGTTGATTGTATTTGGCGATGCGGTCTGTGCGGCACACGGAGCCGGTCTTGATCTGCCCCGCATTCGTGGCGACCACAAGGTCGGCAATGGTGGAATCCTCCGTCTCGCCGCTGCGATGGGATACGACCGCCGTGAAGCCAGCCCGCTTCGCCATCTCGATGCAGTCTAAGGTTTCGGTGACAGTTCCAATCTGGTTAAGTTTGATGAGAATGGAGTTGGTCGCCTTTTCGGCAATGCCGCGCTTCAGGCGCTTGGTATTGGTGACATAAAGGTCATCGCCCACAATCTGGATTTTGTCACCCAGCGCCTGACGCATCTTTTTAAACCCTTCCCAGTCCTCCTCCGCAAGACCATCCTCGATAGAGATGATGGGATATTTATCCACCAGTTTGATGTAAAAATCAATCATGGCATCTGAATCATTTTCGGCTTCCTTTTCCGCCCTCAGGATATAAAGTTTTTTCTTTTCGTCATAAAATGAGGTGGCGGCAGGGTCGAGACAGATAAAGACCTCTTTGCCGGGCTTGTATCCCGCCTTGTCAATCGCCTGTATGATGACATCAAGCGCCTCCGTGTTAGACTTTAGATTTGGCGCAAATCCCCCCTCATCGCCGACGCCGGTGCTGAGTCCCTTATCTTTCAGGATTTTCTTCAGGGTATGAAAGATTTCCGCCGCCCAGCGGATAGCCTCCTTGAAATTCGGCGCCATGACAGGCATAATCATGAATTCCTGGATGTCCACATTGTTATCCGCATGCGCACCGCCATTCATGATATTGAGCATGGGGATGGGAAGGGTTTTGGCATTGACCCCGCCAAGATACTGGTAAAGCGGGAGTCCAAGTGCATCTGCGGCGGCGCGGGCAATTGCCATCGAAACACCGAGGATGGCATTGGCGCCCAGTTTTTCCTTGTTTTCCGTGCCGTCAAGTTCCTGAAGCATCCTGTCAATGTGCGACTGTTCCGTGGCATCATACGTGCCATCGCTGAGTTCGTTGGCAATGATGTTATTAACATTTTCCACAGCCTTAGTCACACCTTTACCCATGTAACGCTTCTTGTCGCCATCTCGCAGTTCCAACGCCTCGTGGACACCGGTTGATGCCCCGGAAGGCACACAGGCGCGCCCGAATCCCCCGCTCTCGAGCAGACATTCCACCTCAATTGTGGGATTTCCACGTGAATCAAGAATTTCACGCGCAAAGATGTCGCTGATAGTCGTCATGTTTCCTCATCCTCCTCATAAATTTGTTTTAAATCCGCAGATTTTGCAGGATTTAATGATACTGACTCCCGGGGCTGTTGCGCTATCCACGGATGGCACAATCACCTGTCCGAATCGTCCTTAGGTTTAAAATCCTCAAGTGTGATGTTGCCCTCTTCATCCTCCAGAATCTTCTGCACCTTTTGCTCAAGACCGGTGAGTTCCTTATTACAGAGCCGTCCCAGATTTTTTCCCTCCTGGAAGAGGGCGAGAGCCTTTTGCAGGGGTGGATTTCCCTCCTCTAATTCCTGCACGATTTCCTCAAGACGCTTGAGGGCTTTTTCAAAATTCAACTGTTTAGATTTTTTCTCGCTTGAATTTTCAGGCATTTCATCCTGCCATCCAATAAATTCCTCTCTTATTTATGGTTGACATACAGCGGTGTCAATCCTTTTCATGCCTGAATAAGACTTTTTTATGGAACATTTTCACCGCAGACGACACTAATTGTTTATGGATAAAGTGTGGGGTTCAGGGGGTGATATCATGTCAAAAGCATGTGTTCTCAGGGGGATGAGTTGGACGGCAAGGGCTCTCATAATCCTTCCCATCATCTTCATGAATTTTTACGTGGCGAATATTGCCAGTGGGATGGAGGACATTTATAAAGAGCGGGATGAAACTCTGGCAAAAATCCAGAAGATGGAAGGGCAACTTGGTTTTACAACAGATTCCCGCACGGCGGAGCGGCTCCATCTTGGCATAGCGGAACTCAGTTTCAATAGACCGATATATGATGCGTCAAAAGCCCTTGACCACCTTCAACATGTGGGCAAATTCGCAACCGATACGGCTCATCTCTGTAACCTTCTATGGCGTGCCGCCTTTAATCTTCAGGGGAGTGGTTTTTAC
>JAPLSR010000223.1 GCA_026398545.1 Candidatus Sumerlaeota bacterium
ATTGTGGCGGTTATCCGGTTCACCCCAAGCACCTCGCCATACCAGCGGGACAAATTTTTCAACTCAATCACGGGTGTGGAATTATGGTTTGTGATTTGTCCGTTCATGGCTCAATATTCACGGATAACATAAGGATTTTAACTAGCCGCATCATTTATTCTCTATAGACATGGAATGCCTTAACCCTCGTTGAGAGCACAAGGATACACACCCCCCACAAAAAGATAAGATAAAGCCACGCAAGCGCAGGCGGTATGGATGTTGTGTTTCCGACCTTGAAAAGTGATTCCGCAATGCTTGTAATATTATTAATGGGCGAAAGGATATTCCAGCGCCTTGAATGAAATACCACCCCCGCAATCCTCGCCACAACAGAAGCTCCGAATATAAACATCACAAGCTCCACGCCGGCAAGCCGATAATTCTCCGTGAGCGATGAAAAGAGAAGCACAAGGAGATTCATGGTTATGATAATGACGAATGAGAAAATTATCATTATCGGCAAAACATAAATTGATTCACTCCAGAAATACACTATCCAATTACTACTCCCGGGAAGAATAAGTGTGCCGGTGATAAACAGAATTGTTCCCGGCACCCAGGTGATGCAGGAAAGGAGCAGAAAGAGCACCAGGAACTTCCCGAGGAGATATTCCCACCGATTTATTGGTTTGGAAAGTATCATCGGCAGTGCCTTGTGGTGGATGTCATTGGCGATGAGCGGCGGTCCGACAGCGAGTGTGAAGAAGAAGACAAAGGGAAGCTGTGAGATGAGATAAACCATGAAAAAATGGGCGTTCAAGCTGGGGAGTATGCGGGGTGGAATCCTGAATCTCTCAATGAGTCTTGTGTTCACGCAGGCATAAATTAATGCAAGGGCTATAACAAAAGTCGCCCATGACATCACAAAAAGGGTGTGGACGCGTCGCTTGTCCTTCAGTTGAAGATAAGTGTAACGCGAAAACGCCATCAGACGGTAAAAAATCCCCTTTGGCTCCCAGTCGCGCGTCCTGTATCCTGTTTCATAAACCGGCATAATATCCGCCTCCGGAAACTCTCAGACGCTGGAATATTCAGAGGAGCCGCCCCGTTCACTTTCCTCAAGGGCATTAAGAAAGAGGTCTTCTAAGGAATCGCGCTTGAAATAAAAATGACGCAACTGCACATCATTTTTCTGCGCCAGCTCAAACAACAGTTCAGTCTTTTCCTCCGAGGGAAGAACAACACGAATGCTCTCCTTCTCCCCCATTGAACAGACACAGCCCCTCTCGGATAGTTCCGCCATGAATCTGTCAATATTTCCCTTGATTCTCAGGTGACAGACCCGCTCATCCACATGACGCAGTTTGTCAATATTTCCCGCCATGATACATCTTCCCTTATTCAGCACAAGGACATCCTCACAGCACTCCTCCACATCCTTCAGGATGTGGGAGCAAAGGATGACGTGAGAACCGCTGTTTTTGATGATATCGCGGATGAGGGAAATCATCTCCCGCCTTCCATCCGGGTCAAGGGCATTGGTCGGCTCGTCCAGAATCAGCAGCTTGGGTCCATGCACGAGCGCCTGAGCAAGCTTTACCTTCTGCTGCATCCCGAGTGAAAAGGTCTCCACATTGCGATAGCGCTCCTCGCCAAGGCCGACATAAAACAAGACCTCATGCGCCCGCTCCATGGCATCCCTTATGGAAAGACCGCAGAGCTCGCCCATGAAGCGCAGAAGTCGGACCGCTGACAGTTCATGGATGTAACTCTCATGCTCCGGCATATAACCGACAATGGAACGGATGGCGCTGGAGTCTTTGATAATATCCAGTCCGGAAATGCCGGCGGTGCCTGAAAATGGTCTGATAAAACCGAGCAGGGTGCGCAGGAGGGTGCTCTTGCCGGCGCCATTCGGACCTAAAAGCCCGAGGGCGCAGCCATTCATGCAACAGTCAAGCCTGTCCAGGATGACCTGCCTGCCAAATCGCACTGTCAGATTTTTCAACTCAAGAAACATGAATTATTTTATAATATTCTTCCGGGCGAATATTCAAGGAATTATTGTGCATGCTCCTGAGCCGTGCCTTTTTTAATTAAGATGTCGCCTTCACTACTCAGCCCATTTATGGGGTCATAGATATCCACAGCCTGTGTGTCAGTTCCATCCGGTCCAATACTATAGATGACGCACTCCTTCCCCTCAGAGTTGACAATATATTTCAATGCCTCTCCCTTTTCTGAGAAGGGGTCTATAGGAACCTTGTCCATATATTTTATCGGTGCAACCATCTCATCAAGTGACGCCGGATATCGATTGTGTTCAACACGATAAGCCTCAAGGGCAATGTCAGCAATGCGCAGATTCTCCCTCGCGGCTATCACATGATGTTCAACGTCATGATAGTGCACGCGAGGCATCATCATATAGGCGACAAGCGGCAGAGCCCCGCCCATGCTGAAATCCATGCCTGTGGAGCCATTGATATAGAAATCCACATACTGGTCACTGCAGAAGGCATAGCTGATGCCGGCGGTCTGGAATTTGTTCAGGATGTCAAAAGCGGGGAGCTGATTTTGCCCTTGTGCAGAAAGACCGCCGGTGAACTGCTTCATCGCCCCGGAGACCATATTGGAGACATTCTGAAAGATGAGGAGCGAGAAATTTGTCTGTCCAGCGGCGGGTAAAAGATTCTGGAAGGCACGCTCATCGGCAATGGAATGCCCTTCAAGGAAGACATCAACCGTATGGCGAAGGAATGGCTCCCCGGGTCCGATGACAAGGTAATCGTCAAGCACCACGTATGAGATATCGAAGGGCAACTTATGGCATGAGAGGCTGACTATCAGTTTGTTGCGATATTCCTTTCCCTCCATCTCAATCTCAAGACCGGGATTAATCTTATTAATAAAGTCAATATATTCCAGCATCAGGTCGTGGAATTTTATGGGGTCGGTAATTTCCAGAGCCATCTGAATATTGGGGATTGGCATGAGCGGGTTCTGGATGCCAATGGCAAACTCATGCCCCATGCAGTCGGCAATTTCCTGCATAATGACGAATCCCTTATCAGTCTTTTCGGAAATGGGTTCGGCAGATGCCCCTAAATCCTCGAAAATCCACCCCATCACCTCACGAAACATATCCTGAGGGCTTTTAAGGCGGGCGGCTGAGATAATATAGGCATCAGAACCAAAATAGCGGAAGGAACCCATAAAACCGGGTTCATCCAGCCAGCCCATCACCCCGTGTCGCGACCCATCGAAGGCAATGCGCATTGCCTGGTTCAAACCACGACCTGCAAAGTCAGGACTAACAATGAGATAGTCCAGATTATCCAGACCGGCGCGGGTTAGAAAAACATTAAAATCCTTACCCTTTTTTAATTGGGGCAATTGCAGAAGGGCATGGAAATCAAATGCGACAGTCATGCGGCTATTGGGAAGATTGGCACGGATATTGTTGTAGAAGCGGTCCTCGGTAAAACTGGTCGGCTTATCCTCAGAGATTGCCTGAAGCGTCTTTTTTAATCCATTCTCCCCCAAGCCAATGATTAAATATCCGCGTTTAACCTCCACCTGCGCAACATCAGCACTGTAAT
>JAPLSR010000027.1 GCA_026398545.1 Candidatus Sumerlaeota bacterium
ATAGGGGTCTGACCCTCAAATGTTTCTCAAATGTGGCCAAATGTGGCTTGACTTTCCTTCACAATTGCGGGATTGACCCGCATTGTTGATACGGGCAAACAGATGAATGCAAAAGGCAAATATTCTTCCCTTCAAACCGAAAAATCTAAGTTCGGATATTATGAGACGGCTCGCGTTTATCACCCTCTCATTTTGTTCTTCGCCCTTTTGCTGCTCACGGCATTCCCTCATCAATATCCCCACGCGGCATTCCCACTGAACGCCATTTTTATCAACATCGGTCTCCTCAGCATCCTTGCGGGAACGCTCATTGCCGGTTTTTACGGAACTATTATCTCAAAGGAATCAAAAATCCTTCTTTATCTCTATGCCCTTTTTACATTGTGGTGCCTTTTGAGAAATTATCTTTCGCCAGTGCCAGCACTTGGCAGACCCTTTGTGGGTATGGTCTTTGAAGGTTTCTGGGTTTTAACAACGACCTTGCTTGTCCTTACCTTTGAAAAATCCCCCGGTTCCGGAGAGAAGCAGCCCTTTGGCATCCTCATCCAGGACACACAGGGAGGTTTTTCTCCTCATGTCTTGTCTCTTCATTCACTTTTCGTTTTTTATTTTATCGCTTTAGCCATTATTTTCTCCCTTTTGGGCGTCTATCAGTATTTCATGGGTTTTGAAAGACAGCTCGAGCTGTTGCAGCAGGGCAGTCTTTATAATGATGAGGACTCTGTGAGTCAGGGCATTATTCACGCACTGCGGGAGCGGCGCGTCCTGGCTGGTTTTGGAAATCCAAATCTCTTTGCGGCATTTTTATGCATGTCCCTACCCTTTTTTCTGTTTTTGCTCGTGGAGAGGAAATCACGTGGATTGACCATGGTTTCCATTGGTGGGCTAATCCTTTTACTTTTTGTCATGATCCTGACGCGGTCGCGCGGGGGTCTTCTGAGTTTGCTTATTTCCGTTTTTCTATTTTACATACTGATATTCAGAAACGAAAAATCGGGGGCGCATCCACCGACTTCAAAACGGTTTCTTCCTGCCATTATCATTCTCTTCTTCTTAATTATCATTTTCCTGGTAATACAGAATGCAACGCGGCCACGTGATATTCGCGGGTCTTCTCTGCCGGAGCGGCTCTTTACTGTTTCCACAATCAGGGAGCGGCGCTTTTATATCCTGACAGGATGGGAGATAATCAAAGAATTTCCCATATTGGGCGCTGGTCCCGGCGGTTATGCCCTTCATTATCCCTTACACAGGCAATTCGGCGCACGTGAGACCCAGTATGCCCACAATTTCATAATCCAGTTATGGGCGGATTTGGGTTTGGTGGGACTTGTTTTGTTTCTTGCCTTTGCTGTTTATGGCATAAAGGTAGGATTGCGGCATCCACAAACACAAAGACTCAAACTGCTCCCCCTCATTGCCTTTCTTACCTTCCTGTTCAATTCACTTTTTGAGTACACATTTTATCACTCTGCCCTTTATCTGGACTTTTGCCTTTGTGCGGGGATGATTGTTGGAGGTCCATCCGCTCAAGACTCGACCATCCGGGGGCGAAAATCCATGCCTCCAAGACTCACGGCGGATTATCTATATTTTTTACTGCCCGTGCTCCTCTCCCTGATATTTTTCCCGGCTTTCAATTTCCAACCTTTTCTGGGGGCAACACAGGCGCAGTTCGGCGATGATGTCGCCTCTGGCGGAGAAATGGAGAAGGCGCTCCGTTTTTACAATAGTGCAATAAGTTATCAGCCTGACAACCCATGGTATCATTATAAAATCGGGAAGACATATTTATCCCTCGGAAATCCTGTTAAGGCGGAGGATGCCTTAAAAAAAGCCCTTGAATATAATCCATATTCCGCACTCCTCAGGGACGAGTTGTCCCAACTCTACCAGATAACATATCGTCGGGCAGATGCCATTAAGATGGCGCAGGACGCAATAAAGGCATATCCGCTGAAGGCTCAATATCATTTCCATCTGGCGCAGTTACTCTTAGAGCAGGGGAACAAGGAAGGCGCTCGGAAGGAAGCGCAAGAGGCGGTTAGGTGTGAACTTGACCTCAACGTGCAAAAGAGATACAAAGCGTTCGCAGAAAATATCGGAAGATAACCCCTCTCAAACACTCGGAACCGCTTCAAGTGTGAGGATTTCCCTTGGTTTGATGAGAAATGTCACAATATGCCCACGCCTTATTGTAAGCGGGCTTTCACGGGTCTCATCCAGTCGGACACGCCACGCCTCTCCAAGGTCAAAGGCGAAATCAAGCGAGCCGTTAACCTTATGGTTTGTGGGGTTATAAAGCCTGAGAAGCAATGTCTGGCGTCCCTCAACCTTTTTCATGGCAGTCAGGATAAGACTCTCAGGACTCAATCCAAAAAAGCCCGCCTCCTCCGGCAACAGCGCCTCTCCCTTCCAGTTCCTTACCTGGTGGTAAAAAGCATAAGAGACGAGAGGCGTGGCATATTCATAGGCGGATTTCTGGACCCCAGCCTCCTGCCAGCCGCCTTTGTGCAAAAGGAGGGCGTATTCAAAGATGTGCTTTCCCTGGCATTGTGCCTCAGGCGCTGGAACGGAAGGTCCGGCATTATCATAGCGGCTGTCCATGTCGCCACGCGAAAGCCATCCAATACAGCGGAGCAAGGTCAGATGATAAGCCACCCTCATCTTTTCCGGCGATGCCTCATATTCGCAAAGCCCCCTGGTGAAAAACGTTGCACCCACATCGCCATCAGAGATAGAGGCGAAGTTCTCCTGGTGATGCGTATTAACGGGCATCTGGCTCCATTTGTGGCGCGGTGTCGGTTGGACAACGGGTCTGTCAATTACGTCAAATTTGCTCTCACCGGATATGATTTCAGTCTTGATGGGTGTTGGAAAGACGGCGCGCAGGCGGTGGTCTTTGACACAATTCTCAATGGTTGTGCGGAATTCGATGCGCCGTTCCCCAGCCACCAGAATTACCTCATACACAATGGGGAGACTCACCATCTTCCTGGAACGCGCATGGCGGTTTTCTGCAAGGGCTTCCGGCAGAGACCAGTGGAGTGAAATGCGCCCGACAGCCTTGTAACCACCGATTATTTCTGTCTGTATATCTGCCTTTAATTCTTTAGATGTGAGCGCCTTGTCTCCCCCGACTTCCGAGAAATCGTATTCATCACCCGCATCCGCGCAATCCTCAAAATAGTGTGCATTCTTCAGTTTCAGACCGGACTCCTTATCCAGGATGTTTAACGTCCCGTCAGGATTAAATGTGATTCTAACAAATTCATTCTCTATAGCCCTTGCGGATGCCCTCACAGCAGTTCTGATTTTGCCTTGTTTTTTTCGCAGATAATACGCCCTGTAACCAACGGGCGGGAGCGCCTGCGCCAGGAAAAAGACCCTCACAAACTCCATCTCGCGCTCCCCCCAGAATTTGGGCTCTTTGAATTTAAAAAGACGCTCAATCCGCGCAGGACAGATGTTCCCCCTGAAATCCACAACTTCAAGCTCACATCCACTGTAAGGCTCGCCCGGGATGGCAATGTCTATCCTCGCCTCGCCGTTGCGAACCATGGGTCTTGTGTTGAGCACAAGTATCGGCGTCCCCACCTCCTCACCTTTGAACTTCACAGCCGACATTATGATATCAAGCGCATTTTTGGAAAGACCATCGGAAATCTGCATCACATGCTCAAATCGATTAACCATGTCGCGATGGACGGCATCCACACTGCATCCGCATATGTCATCATGCGGGTGATTCTTGAGAAGGGTCTTCCAGGCGTAAAGGAGGAAATCGGAGGGATATGCGGCACCGAGAAGCCATGCGAACATCGCAAGCGGCTCCACCTTGCGCTCTAATGTTGCCTGCGCCTCAAAATTCGCCTGCTTGAGATACAGACGGGATGAAAATGTGCCGGATAGAACCCATTGGTAACGTCCACCGTGGAGCTCCCCGCAATAGGATTTCAGGGAGTTGCCGCGCACCGTGCGGATAGCAAGCGCAAATTTTTCAAATGTGCTGTGGATGAGGCGGAGTCTGTCTGAATGTTTATTTACATAGGCAATCACCCGGGGAATTGTTTCCTGGGCATGGTAGTGGTCAACACCGTTATTAAAGAGGAGGATGGGGACTCCCCCGAATTTCAAAAGGTTATCCGCCGCGCGCTCAGCCTTTTTCAGGGCATCTTTATAATTGACGGGATAAAGGTCCTGCTCCGTATAGGGAATTCCAAGCATCAGTGCATTGCAGTAAGTGTTCACCTGATGACAGGCAAGGACGCGACCCGTTCCCGCCGGCGAATCCCACCAGAATTCCAGCCCCAGTTCATCCCCCTCATCGCCCATTCCACGCATAAAGAAGAAGGAATCGATGCCGAATCCGTTTAATATCTGGGGCATCTGGGACACATGTCCAAAGGTGTCAGGGAGATAACCAACCTTCTGAACGGGTCCAAACTCCGCCGCCATGCTGTGCCCTATCAGCAGATTGCGCACGTGGGATTCAGGACTGACAAGAAATTCATCCGGCAGGACATAAAACGGACCCAGAATAAGCTTTCCCCTTCGGGCAAGTTGTTCAATATCCTTTCTCCTGTAAGGCTTGACATCAAGATAATCCTCAATGGGAACCATCTGGCCATCAAAAACGAAATGCCTGAAATCCGGTTGCGCCAGAACAGTTAGAAGATGGTCTATCATATCCACCAGTCTGACATGAAAACGCTCAAAGGGGAGATACCACGCCCTGTCCCAGTGAGTTTCAGAAACCACATGGCAGATAATGCCCTTTTTGCCCATAGAAAATCCTTCGGGGAATGATAAATGATACTTTTATAAACGAAACAGAGAGGCTTATGAGCGCTTGCCCGGAAAAGTCAAGTGGGTTTTGAAATTTTGTCACCGCTGAATTTTTACTTGCGTTTTAGTTCCCATGCAATATACAAACTGGAGTCTTTTTTCTTTTTGTATATCGAAAGACAGAGCAATTTTTTCTGGAGCAAATTTCCCGATGCACATCCCACCAGCGTTGAAAGAGGAATGGGAGATAATCACATCTCGTGCTGTGGACGTCATCCTTGAGGAGGAACTTCTCGAGAAACTGAAGGCTGCCCGTAAGGAGGGACGTGCCCTGCGCGTCAAATATGGGGCTGACCCCTCCGCCCCGGACATCCATCTTGGCCATACTGTCCCAATCCGAAAACTGCGTGAATTTCAGGAGCTGGGTCACAAGGTTGTCTTTATAATCGGGGATTTCACCGCGCGCATAGGCGACCCCACCGGCAAGTCTGAAACCAGAAAACGCCTGACACCGGAAGAGGTGGATGATAACGCCAGGACATACCTTGCTCAGATTTTCAAAATCCTTGACCCAAAAAAGACGGAAGTGGTGAAGAATTCCTCCTGGTTCGACCGGATGACCTTTACACAGGTTATCGAACTGGGAGCCAAATACACCGTTGCCCGGATGCTGGAAAGGGAGGATTTCAAAAAACGCTTTTCGGAGGAGCGCCCCATATTCATCCATGAATTTCTCTATCCCCTCGCCCAGGGTTGGGATTCTGTGGTGGTGAAGGCGGATGTGGAAATCGGCGGAACAGACCAGACATTCAACTGTCTTGTGGCAAGAGATATAATGCGCGAGGCAGGCATGACCCCTCAATGCGTCATGACCTTCCCCATCCTGCTGGGAACGGACGGCGTCAACAAGATGAGCAAATCCCTGGGTAATTACATAGGCATCACAGAGCCGCCGCGGGAAATCTTCGGCAAGATAATGAGCATCCCCGATTCCATTATGGGCGATTATTTTGAATTGACGCTTGGATATAAAAAAGAGGATGTTAAAAAGATTACTGACGATGTGGAAAAGGGGATTATTCATCCACGCAACCTGAAGGCACGCCTTGGACGTGAACTGGTCACGCTTTACCACAGCGCCTCTGCGGCACAAGCCGCCGAGGAGGAATTTAATCGCATCTTCCGGGAAAAGGAACTGCCCGATGAGATTTTGCAAAAGATATTTTCCAGGGAGGACTGTGAGCCGACCATCACGAATCTTCTGACCAAAACAGGGCTTGCGCCATCCAACCGTGAGGCGCGGAGACTTGTCTCCGGCGGGGGGGTGTACGTGGACAATATCAGAGTGGAATCCCCCGACAACAGACTCGAGCCGGGTGAACACATAGTCAAGGTGGGCAAACGACGGTTTTTGAAAATCATAATTCAGTGATAACTCGGGAGTTTGAACACCAAATCGGTAGAAAGTCATAGGCGAAAGACAAATTTTGCCAATCTCATCAAGGCGAGGTAAGTGAGATGTTAAAGCAGTTCCGTTCAAGGAAGACCATGAGAAACATCAAGCTGGTCACACTGATTCTGGTGATTCCCTCCTTAGTTGTATATTTCGGCTGGGTATCATCAAGACGAGGCTTGGGCAGCGGCAGCACGGGATGGTATTATATCAGAATTAAGGAAAATCCCCTTCAGATATTACGCTGGTCAACGGAGAGCGAGGGGGAGATGAAAGAGGCACAGACAAGTCTTACAAGGGAATATTTACAGTTAATCGGTGTCCGTGACCAGGCAGTTTCGGAACAGGTGGAAAGGCTGATAACACCTTCCGCCCTTGTAGCAGAGGCGCTCAATAACAGAATTTTACTAAAAGTGGCGCGGGAAAAGGGACTTCAGGCGACCATCGGTGAACTCAAGTCATTCATTGAGAGCCTTTATCCCAAGGATCCGCAGATGGCACTTACATATCTTATGCGTGGCCAGAGATTTGATAGCGAAGAAGCCTTTATCCGTGCATATCTTTACCGCATGACTCTGGACAAGGCACGTTCACTTTACATCATGCAGGCAAAGACATCATTATTTGAACTCTGGCAGGAATACCTCCTCATGGAGGAAAAAGTGAACCTGAGCTTTGTCATATTCAACGCACAGGATTACACTGACAAAACAGAGATTTCAGATGCGGAAATTTCCAAATATTTTGAAGAGCACAAGGAGGATTATCGCATCCCGAACCAGGTGAAATATGAATACATCGCCGTCAATATGAACACACTCATCGCTGATGCCGCAACCACCGAGGGAGAGGTCCTTGCCTATTATGAGAAGAATAAGAACAAGGAGTTCAAGGAGGAGCGTCAGGTGAATGTGCGTCTCATCATGCTTGCCACACCCCCCGATGCCAGCGCTGAGCAACTCAAGGAGATAGAAAAACTTGCCGATGACACATACACCTCCCTCACTGTGAAAGGGGCGGATTTTGCCATACTCGCTGACCGCCTGTCCGCCGACCCTCAAAACACAAAACCAGAACTTGACACCGATAGAAAACCAACCGGTAAAGAGGTCAAGATGGGCGGACTTCTTGAAGTCCCCTGGAATGTTAGTATGGCTGAGCGCTCACCTTATGGCAAAACTGTGGTGGAAGAGGTTGTTAAACTGGAACAAGGTCAGATATCACGCCCCCTCAAAGGACCTAGCGGCATCTATATTGTAAAAGCCGAAAATGTGACCCCCGAACACATCATCCCGTTTGATAAGGCACACGAGCAGGCAATGAGCGCCGTCAAACGAGAAAAGGCAAAGAAGGTCTTCCAGGACAAAAGGGGCATCATATATGCAAAATATGAACATGCCACGACACTGCCCGGTCTTGCTAAAGAGACGGGACTTGAGATGAAGGAAACCGAGCTAATAAATGAGGATAGCCTGTATATCCCCAATCTTGGAAGCATCTCACGTTTCCAGAACACCCTTGCAGAGCTCAAGGTGGGAGAAATGACCGAAGTCCTTGAATCACAAACACTCCTCGCTGTAATGAGACTCGGTGCAAAGGTTCCGACCCATATTCCCGACCCGGGCAAAATAAAGGAGCAGGTCGGCATTGACGCTAAATTCT
>JAPLSR010000352.1 GCA_026398545.1 Candidatus Sumerlaeota bacterium
CTTGACCCGTCCTATGGAGTGCGGTCTGTCCTCATCCATGGCGTATCTACCGTCATCCTTTTTGCACACAACAGGTTTCGGGAGAAAGGGTTCCAGCGCCTTTGAGACGGCGATGGGTCCTGAGCCGGGTCCACCGCCACCATGCGGCGTGCTGAACGTCTTGTGCAGATTCAGGTGCATCAGGTCTGTCCCGAAATCTGCCGGTCGGACAATCCCCATAATGGCATTGAAGTTTGCACCGTCCAGATACACAAGACCGCCTGCCTCATGAATCAGTCTGCTGATTTCAGTAGTCCTCTTCTCAAAGAGTCCAAGGGTGTTCGGGTTAGTTATCATGATACCGGCAAGGGTGGAATCAATGGCGGTCTTGAGCCCATCAATGTCAATATTGCCATCAGGGGCGGACGGTATCTGGCGCGGTGTGAATCCTGCAAATGCCGCAGAGGCGGGATTGGTGCCATGCGCCGTATCGGGTATCAGGATGGTGCGTCTTACTCGCTCTCCGCGCGAATCAAACCATGCCCGCATGATGAGCATGCTTGTGAGTTCGCCATGGGCGCCTGCGGCAGGTTGGAGAGAGACGCCGGGCAAGCCGGTCAGAACGGCAATCGCATGGCAGAGTTCGTAGCAGATTTGAAGCAATCCCTGCACCTGTTCATCCGGCATAAATGGATGCAGGCGTGTAAACTCCGGCATTGAGGCAAGCGCCTCATTGATTCTGGGATTGTGCTTCATGGTGCAGGAGCCGAGCGGATAAAAGGTTGTATCAACGCAGAAATTTTTTCGCGACAGGTTTGTAAAATGTCTGACCACATCGGGCTGGCTGACTTCCGGCAGGGCTGATGGTTTGTGCCTCAGATATCCTTCAGGAAGAGGCGGGGCAGAGGGAACGTTTATTTGCGGGGGTAGGACTGCCCGCTGCCCCGGTCGGTTTTTCTCAAAGATAATATCCACATCCGGTAATATGCCTGTTTTTTCCATGCTCATAACGTATTCCTTCTATGCCTCCTCTTTCAAGGCGCAAAGGAGCGAATCCATCTCTTCTCGTGCCCGCACCTCAGTCGTGCTGATAAGGAAAAAGTCTCTCCATTCGGGGTTGAATTGACCGAGAGAGGGACCGATAATGAGCCCTCTCTGTGCCATGTTGCTAATCAGATTTTCCACGTTGTCCCGCCTGACACGGACGGTGAATTCTTTGAAACAGGGGGCTTCGTGCGGTATTGCATATCCCTTTATTTCACTGATTCGTGACCGGACGTAATGGGTGTTTGCCATGCATGTCTCCGCAACTTCTTTTAAGCCCTGCGGTCCAAGTGTGGAGAGATAGATGGCGGCTCTTGTGGCATTGAGGGCATGATTGGTGCATATATTGGAAGTGGCTTTCTCCCGCCTGATGTGTTGTTCACGCGTCTGCAATGTCAGGACGAATGCCTTTCTCCCTTTTGTGTCTTTTGTAAGTCCTACAAGACGTCCCGGCATCTTGCGGAGGAATTCCTGTTTGCAGGTGAAAATCCCCAGTGTCTCACCGCCGAAATAGGGGAGAAGTCCGAGCGGTTGTCCCTCCCCAACAGCCACATCCGCACCATACTGTCCCGGCGGTGCAAGGATTCCGAGTGAAATGGGGTCAACGGCGGCGATGAAATATCCCCCCGCCTCATGAGTTT
Source organism: Candidatus Sumerlaeota bacterium (assembly GCA_026398545.1). Taxonomy (GTDB): domain Bacteria; phylum Sumerlaeota; class Sumerlaeia; order MWCT01; family MWCT01; genus JAPLSR01. The sequence continues at coordinate 1,665 of JAPLSR010000352.1, forward strand.
TCTGCGCAAGCGCCGTCATGTCCTCAATACATCCAAAAAAGTTGGGGCTCTGGACAACTACGCAGGCAGTTGCGTCATCAAGCGCCTTTTCAAGCGATTCCGGCGCAATCACGCCCCCTTCAGACTTTAAAGTCTCCAGTCTCAATTCCAGATTTTTCAGATAGGTGGCAAGCACATCCCTCCAGTGTGGATGCACGGTCTCCGCAACAAGACATCTCGTGCGTCCTTTCCGGACATTCGCCGCCATGATAACCCCTTCCGCAAGCGCCGTTGCCCCATCATACATGGAGGCATTGGCAACATCCATCTCCATCAGGCGGCAGATTAGCGACTGGAATTCGAAGAAGGTCTGGAGATTGCCCTGGCTTGCCTCGGGTTGATAGGGCGTATAGGAGGTGACAAATTCGGCGCGTTCCGCCAGGGCAGGCACCACGGCGGGGATGAAGTGCTCATACGCCCCGCCACCCATGAAACAGACGGCTCCATCCTTTATACGGTTCTTCCCCGCAATATGTTTTATCTCACGGGTGAGCTCATATTCCCCCATGGCTGGCGGGAGGTCTTCAAAATGCGCATTTTTGAGTTCTTGCGGAATACAATGGAACAGGTCATCGAGGGATGAAATGCCGATGACGTTTAATTGCTCCCTGATTTCGGCATCCGTTCCGCAAATATAGGGATTCACGGCTGGCGCTCCTGTTAGATGGGAATAGGGTTGGTGCGTCCTGAAGTTATTCTTCCGACATCTCAATCAATCTTTTATATTCAAAAGCCTTGAGAAGTTCGTTTGTCTCCTCAGGATTGGACATGCTTATTTTAATCATCCATCCATCGTCATAAGGGGAGGTGGCAACGATGGCGGGGTCTTGAAGGATGGTGTTGTTTATCTCTATCACCTTGCCACTCACAGGCGCATAGAGGTCAAAGGCTGCCTTCACGGAATCTACTATGCCAAAAGATTTTCCTTTGGTCAGTTGTGTCTCCACCTTGCATAACTCCACATTCACACTCTCCTTGTCCATCTGGGCAACGGCGTAGGCTGTGATTCCCACGGTGGCAATGCTGTCGGAAATAGAGACCCACTCATGTGATTTGGCGT
>JAPLSR010000334.1 GCA_026398545.1 Candidatus Sumerlaeota bacterium
AATACCATTTGAGGGAGGTTTTGCATATGAAATGTCCGAAATACTTCAAGCCTTTCGGGTTGATTGTCCTGATGTTGATACTTTCAGCGTGGGTAGTCCTCATAGCCGCCCCTGACGGGGAAAAGAAGCCGGAGGAGAAGACGTCCCCGGAGGCGGCAATGGAAAAAAATCCCAATCCCCGGGTGGCAAAGTTCGATGGCAAGATTCTTACAATGGATGAATTCGTTAAGGGCATAACTGTCCGCGGTGATTTCCGTTTATACGGCTCCAATGCGGAACAGCTCCGCAGAATGAAAAAGGAGAACCTGGAGGAAATAGTCAAGGATTACCTGTTCAATGAAAAGCTGGCGAAGATGGCTGTGGAGCAGGGGGTGGCGGAAGATGCCAATGCGAAAGACCAGATCAATAAGTGGCGTGAGCAGAGCCTCGCCACCGTCATCTATCAAAAAGAGGTCGTCCAGAAGTGCCCCTCTCCCTCCCCGGAGGAGGTGAAACAGTATTATGAGGATAACAAGGGGAAATATTTCCAGCCATTTACCTTCTCCATGCGCCACATCTTCCTCTCAACACTCAAGTCCTATACAGCCAAAGAAGGCGACACACTGGAGTCAATTGCAAAGGAGATATCCGGCGATGAAAACATGGTGGAATTGATTCTCGCCGATGATAATCAATACAAAGACTATCGTTATGTGAAACCTGAGGAGCGGGCGGAAAAACCCTTCCGTCCCTTACAGCCCGGCGAGAAATTGCTTGTCCCCATGACAAAAGAGGAGACGGACGCCGTCCTTTCCCGCGCAAAAAAGATTCAGTAGGAAGCGAACAGCGGAGTCGATTTCTCGCTCCTTGCCAAAAAATACAGCGAGGGTGAAAAAAACGCCGGCGAGATGAAAACTATCACCCCCTCAACGGAACCGCGCCTCATAAGCCCGCAAATCCTCGAGGCGGTCAAGAAACTCTCCGTGGGTAAGGTCTCCGATATTATCCACTCTAATCGCGGTCTTAATATCATCCGACTGGAGGATAAAAAGGAGGAGGGCTATACACCCATTGATAAGGTGAAAGACAATATCTCGAGAAGGCTCCACATCACGCAGGTGAAAAGGCGTGAGAATGTCTCCCTTTATGAATTTGCCAACTATACCCCCGGAATCGCCATGAATGAGGAGATTTTCACCGCCGAAACCCGAACCTCCGACTCCCTCGTCATCGCCATTGACACGAAAACATCTTTCACCCTCGCCGATTTCAATAATACCATTCCCTCATCCTATCGCGCCACATTCAAAACAAACAGGGAGCGCTTCATCCTTGTCCTCAACTCCCAGAAGATTCTCATGCCACTCCTCATCAAATACGGACAATATAAAAAGATTGATGAGAGCGCTGAATTTCAGGACTTCTTCAATAATAGAAAAATCCAGATTCTGGCTGAAGCCATGCGCAAAAAAATCATCGGTGACCAGCCAAAACCTTCAGAGGATGAAATGAAGGAATATTACGAAAAGAATAAAGCCATCAAATACACCAATACCAAACAGTATGACATCAGTCTCATAGGACTCAAGATTGGCGAACCCGGACAAAAACAAGACCCGAAGGAGCGCGAGGAACGCATCGCCAAAAACAAAAAACGCCTCGGGGAAATCCTTCCCTCCCTCAAGACCAAACAGGACTTTGAAAAGACCGCGCAGGAGATGTCAGAAGACCCCACCGGTCCACACAAAGGCGCTGTGGGGCTTATCCCCGCCACCTACCATAACGGGTTTGACGGCAGGCTTGAAAAAATGAAGGTGGACAATGTCAGCGAACCATTCGAGTTCGGAAACTTCGTCTATCTCCTCCGGGTGAATAACATCAAGCCTGAGGAGGTGCGCTCTTTCGAGGATTGCAAGAGACTGATTTACAGTGTGGATGGAGCCTTCAATCAACTAGAAAATGACCTCATGAATGAACACCAGAGAACCGTTCTCAGCGCCAAAAAGGAGGAAATCCTCAAGGCGGGCGAATATGAATTCCTGATGAAAGACTGAAGCCGGAATCTCTCTCTGGCTCGAATTTTTCGCCATGCCGGCGAGAACTGGATTGTGCCTAATCCCTGAACTTGTCCATATGGCGGACGGCAGAGTTCAGGAGCTGTTCCTTCAAAGACCCGTAATCGCCCTTCACATATAAGCCTGAGGCATTTGTGTGACCGCCGCCACCCATCTCGGTTGCAATCCGGCTCACATCAAATGACCCCTTGGAGCGGAGACCCGCCCTCAGTCCACCCTCCGGAATTTCATGAATCAGGATTGCCGCCACAACGCCGCTGATGCCGCGCATATCGCTGACCAGCCCGTCCGGCTCGTTATCCTCCCCGCCTGCCGCCCGATACATCTCCTGCGTAATCTCACCCCACACCAGCCTTCCGCCGCAAAGGTAATTGAGATGGGAAAGCACCTGCGCCTTGAGTGAGATGGACTCATGGCTCCGCTCATCAAAAAGCCCCTGAGCGATGGCTGAGGGGTTCGCCCCGGCAGTCACCATCCGCGAGGCAACGGCAAATGTAACGTTACTTGTGTTGGAAAAGCAGAAACATCCCGAATCTGAGAGGAGCGAGAGATAGATGCTTTCCGCAATTTCCTTTGTGAATGGCTCACCAAGGGCGTCTATGATATGAAACAGTTGCTCCCCGACAGCAGTCGCGGTCGAGTCGATATAATTGACATCGCCGAAATGCACGTTGGACTTGTGATGGTCAATGTTGATAACGATTTGGCATTGCCGGATGTCGCCATTGACGCGGTCCTGCGCCCCGCAATCCACATAAATGCAAACCTCGTGCTCAAATGTCTTATCATAGGTGGTCTCAATCTTTTCAATCTGCGGGACAACTTTGAAATATGAGAGGATGGGACCGGAGTTGAAAAGCCGGACGGTTTTCTTCATCTGTCTCAGGAGGTGATACAGGGTCATCTGTGAGCCGATACAATCACCATCTGGACGGACATGCCCGCAGACCAGAAACCGGCTGTGGTTCCGGATGATGTCTCCTATATCTTTGATAACGCCCTCAAACTGCGAGGGGTAAAGTGTGGGTTGTTTTTTCTGAGTCTTCATGAAGGTTTTCTCATCCATTCCTGAAATTTTCTCAACAGTACATCTTTACAGGCAAGTATAAAACAAGAATTTGTAAAATGACCATTGCATGAGAAAAAAGTCAAAACATTTTTTGAAGCAATTCATAAGATGTCGCATGGAAAAATATCTGTTGCGCACGGACGCCGGCTCGGGAAAAGTAATTATCAATTCTGATGGATGTCAACCATGAGCCCCGATGAAAAAAAACCGCTCGCCTCTGTCATCATCCTCACCTGGAACAGTGAGCCGTTTATCGACCTGTGTCTGGAGAGCCTTTCCAATCAGACATATCCGAATAAGGAAATCATCATCGTGGACAATGCCTCGATGGATGGGACGCTGGCGCGTCTGGAGGCTTCGCCATTCAGGCAGATTGTCACAAAGGTCATTACCAATGAGAAAAATCTCGGCTGCGCCGGCGGAAACAACATCGGCTGGCGCGCCTCTACCGGCGAGATGGTTGTAATCCTGAACCCGGACACCGTTGTTGCGAAGACCTGGCTGGAGGCGCTGGTTCAGGCGTTGGAGGCAGACCGGCGCGCCGCCATCGCCGGCTGCAAGATTTATTACCCCAACTCGCACGTCATTCAACATGCCGGCGGCATCCTGTATCCCAACGGGATGACAACTCACTATGGCAATGGCGAGGAGGATAGAGGACAGTATGATGAGTTGCGGGATGTGGATTATGTGACGGGCGCGTCGCTTGCGGTGCGGCGGGACTTTCTGGAGAGCATTGGCGGGTTTGATGAGGATTATTTCCCCGCATATTATGAGGAGACCGACATCTGCTACAAGGCGCACAGGCGCGGCTATAAAGTCCTTTACGTCCCGCAGGCGGTTCTTTACCACTATGAATCCCCCGGTCTAAATAAAGCCAGCCCCCAATTTCACAAGACCTATTACAAGATGCGCATGAGATTTCTCCTCAAGAACTATTCCCTCTGGAAGCTCCTGACGCGTTCTTTGCCATTTGAGATACGCTGGATGCTCTGGGAGCCGGATGCTCGCGGCTTCCGGTTCATGCAGATGCGCGCCCTTGCGCAGGGGCTCTGGTTCCTCACCACCCGCCAACGCTGAGGGAGATTTGGTTGACACCCACCTCGCTTTTCAGCCATAATTACTCTGATTTTTAATAATCTCAGCGTCCTCGCTCCGTCGCTGAAGCTATGGCGCGTAAGCGACTGCGTGCTCTGCGTGAAAATATCTTAATGATTTGGGATTATTATATTTATTGATGGAAAAGGTTCACGCCATCATGCGGATGAATTTCAGGAACATGATTGTGGCGCTGATGCTCTCCGGGATGCCCATTGTCATGGGGATATCTTCGGAGCCGGCGCCGCCTCCGCCTCCGCGCTTCGGGGAAATCACCGCCACGCTGGCTGAGCTCCAGACCCTCGCCGATGCCATGACGGTTGTTTATCTGGATACCGGTTATTATGTCTCCATTGAGAACCTGAACGACCTGCTTTCCAATAACACCGTGTATGATTTTGACAATATCAACAATGGGGGCGGGACATGGGTGATTGACCCTGCCACAGCCCTTTTCAAGCCACAAATGGCAAATCTCACCGTGCCGCCGCACCTCTGGCAGGGTCCGTATGTCACCTATCAGGATAGCCGCATCTCCCTGACCGGCTCAGGCTATGACCGCGGCACCCTCCTCGACTTCTGGGGCACGCCTTACTACCTCTTCTCGCCCGCGGGACTTGTCCGCACCGACCAGCATGTCATCACGCTTGAACTTTATGACGACTATTTTGACTCTTATGCCATTGTGAGTCTCGGACCGGATGGCGTTATGAGCTCAGACGACCTGATTTACACATTCGGCGAGCCTCCCACGCGGCTGGTGCTCACATCCCTTTCCGTGCAGAGCGCCTATCGGGGCGATACAGTGCGCCTGCGGGGATACAATTTCGGCGCGGGCGGAAGTGGAAATTCAAGACTTCTCCTCGGCGCCATGACCATCAACGCCATTTCATCCTGGAGCGACCGCCAGATTGAATTCACTGTGCCGTCAGGCGCCGCAAGCGGAAACGTCAGCGTTGAAAAGGGTCAAGAGGTCAGCAACGGACTCCCACTCACCATCCTTGAGCATCCCAGCGCCGCCGCCCACTGGCTCCTGTATGAATAAAAAACATATAAATGTCTTACTGGTGAGAAAATAGAATGAGTTGTCGTTGACTTCCCGCCAAATCTAACATAGAAATTATATTGTTTCTTATCCGGAAGTTGAGAAGGAATGTGTCATGGTTGTCAGAAGAATAAAATCGAGTTGTTTGAGGCGCGAAGGCGCGGTTCTGATTTTTATTTGCGCCGTGGCGGCTATGCTTGGAAATGGCGGCGCGGCGTGGGCGGCAAAATCCGGCTCAATCGTCGGTTGGGGTAGTCAGGTTGTGGGCGTGGACCTCAGTTCCGGTTTCACACAGATTGCGGCGGGCTCTGCTCACAGCCTTGGTCTGAAGGGAGACGGCTCTATTGTCGCCTGGGGGTATAATAGTTGGGGCCAATGCAAAGTCCCTTCTCCGAACAGCGGTTTTGTGGCGGTTGCAGCGGGCGGGTCTCATAGCCTGGGTCTGAAGGGAGACGGCTCTATTGTCGCCTGGGGAAGTAATTATTATGGACAATGCAATGTCCCTTCTCCGAACAGCGGTTTTGTGGCGGTTGCGGCGGGCGGGTATCACAGCCTGGGTCTGAAGGGAGACGGCTCTATTGTCGCCTGGGGTTATAATGATGATGGCGAATGCAATGTCCCCTCTCCGAACAGCGGGTTTGTGGCGGTTGCGGCGGGCGGTTTGCACAACCTTGGTCTGAAGGGAGACGGCTCTATTGTCGCCTGGGGGTGGAATAATTATGGACAATGCAATGTCCCCTCTCCGAACAGCGGGTTTGTGGCGGTTGCAG
>JAPLSR010000081.1 GCA_026398545.1 Candidatus Sumerlaeota bacterium
GATGCGGAGGATGAGAAAACCGGAGGAGACTCTCACATCACGTCCCGACTGGGAACTGGCGCTCGAGGATCTTAGCGCCCTGGAGGGTTCGCCTCTGCTCGCACACGGAAAATTCAAGGAATATTACACACGTACGGCGGACATCATCCGCGTTTATCTCGGACGTCTTTACCGCATCAACGCCATGGAGATGACCTCCTGGGAACTCCTTTACGCCCTTGAGGACACGGTGATGGAGCCGTCCAATCGCGAGGTTCTGGAACGCCTCCTTGAGCGGTGCGACATGGTCAAGTTCGCCAAACACCTCCCGAAGGAGCCGGAACATGTCTCAACGCTTGAAGAGGCGCGCCTGCTCATCCGACGGACAACCCCCGCCCCTGCGCCTCCCCAACCCGAACCGCTCACACCTCCGGCTCTGCAGGAAGGAGGTGCAAAGGCATGAGCCTCCTGAACCCAAAAAACTGGCTCCCCTTTGTCAGGGAATTCCGTTTCGCCTCGCCGGGTTATCTACTCCTTCTGCTCCTCCTGCCGATGTTAATGGCGCTCATATTCCGCTATCGCCGGAGACATGCCGCCGCCATCAGGTATTCCGACATCCACAACATGAAAAAGATTTCACAGCCTCTGCGTATAATACTGAGAGCGGTTCTGCACATTCTGCGTCTTGCCGTGCTGGCGTTTCTCATCATCGCCATGGCGCGCCCTCAGATGAGCCGAACAGGATGGAGGCGGCTAAGGGGGTGGTCAGCGAATTTGTGGACGGGCGCACCTCCGACCGCATCGGCTGTGTCCTCTTTGCCTCAACTGCCTTCACCCTCTGCCCGCTCACATTGGATTACGGGGTGATTAAAGGATTTTTGCAGGATGTGGAGTTTGGCATCGTGGATGGCAACCGCACAGCCATCGGGCTCGGACTTGCCACCTGTGTCGCCAAGCTGAAGGACTCCAAAGCAAAAAGCAAGGTTGTGATTCTGCTTACGGATGGTGATAATAACGTCTGGGACATTGCCCCGCTGACGGCGGCTGAGGCGGCGAAAGCCCTCGGCATCCGCGTTTACACAATCGGCGTGGGCACCATCGGGACCGCCATGGTCCCTGTTGACCGCGGCGTGTTCGGCATCATCAGTGTCCCTATGGAGGTCAGGATTGATGAAAAGTCCCTTAGGGAGATTGCGGACATGACGGGCGGGCGTTATTACCGCGCCACGGATAATAAAAAACTGAAGGCAATTTATGACGAGATTGACAAACTGGAAAAGGTCAAGATTGAGTTCGTGGAGCATCAGAATTTTGATGAGCTGATGGGATATTTTGCCTTGCCGGCGCTGATTTTGCTCCTGTTCGAGATGCTCCTTTCCGGCCCTTATTTTTTGAAACTGCCATGAAGGCGATGCGCCAAACGCACAGGACTGCTGTGAAGTCCATTGATATAATGGCGGATGACTCCTGAACGGGTGATTCTTATGAATTTTGGAAACCAGACAATTTTATACGGATTATTCGCCCTGCCGCTGGTCGTCATTTTTTATCTCTATGTGTTCCGGCGGAAGAAGTCGCTTCTCCTGCGCCTTGGCTCATGGGAATTAATCAGGAGGCTCCTCCCTTCTGTCAGCCGCCGGCGGCAGATATTGAAGGCAGGGATGCTCATCCTTGCGGTTGCTCTCCTCGTCTTTTCCCTTTCACGTCCGCAGTATGGAAGCATTGAACGCCCCATCACGCGTAAAGGTGTGGACATCTTCATCGCCATTGACACATCCCTCAGCATGCTGGCGCAGGATATCCAGCCCAGCCGTCTTGCGCGCGCCGAGGAGCAGTTGAATGGCCTCATCCACCGCCTCCGTGGCGACCGCGTCGGTATCATCACCTTTGCCGGCACTGCCTTTGTCCAGTGCCCCCTGACGCTTGATTATGCCCTGGCGCAGAATATCCTTGAGACGATTGATGCGGACTCTGTGCCCATTGCCGGCACTGCCATCGGCATGGCAATCCGCACGGCAACGAATGCCTTTGAACGCTCCGCAAAGGGGGAAAAGGTGCTGGTGCTTCTCACCGATGGGGAGGACCATGAAACCGACCCGCTTGGGGCGGCACAGGAGGCGGCAAAGGCGGGGGTAAAGATTTATTCCATCGGCATCGGCTCTGAAAAGGGCGAGCCCATCCGCCTCCCCGATGGCTCCTTCAAAAAGGATAGCGACGGACACGTTGTCAACAGCCGCCTTGACCTTGTCCTTTTGCAGAAAATCGCCCAGGCGACCAGCGGCAAGACCATCAAGGCAAACCCGAAAGGAAGTCTCGAACTGGACGTCCTTTACGCCGATATCGGACTTATCCAGAAAAAGACGCTCCGCTCACAGACATACACCATCTATGAGGAGCGCTTTCAGTATTTCCTCCTGCCGGTCATCCTCCTGCTTATCATGGA
>JAPLSR010000364.1 GCA_026398545.1 Candidatus Sumerlaeota bacterium
TCCACGGATACTCATTGAGCGTAATTTCCAGAAAAAATCCACATTAGATTATTGGGAATCCGGCATGGACATCGGTTACTCTCAGGACGTGTTCAAGAGTTTCTTCACCTACCAGCGCCAGATTCAAAGTCAGTTTCTGAAGATGAAGGATAAATACGGTTTTCAACTGATTAACGGAAGTCGAAGCGTCCGGGCTATTATCAAAGACCTGAAGGAGCGTATTGCTGAACTCCTTCAGGGCTGGGTTTCAAATGGATAACTATACCGGCGATGAGGCGTCTTTTCTGTCCAACCATACCGAATGCGCCTCATCCATGGTCTGGTTCCAATAACAGGGAGAATATATGAAAGGGAAAAAAAGCGGCAAGGATTCCCCTGGTGGAGCAATCATCGGAATAGACCTCGGTGGAACCAAGATTCTCGCCTCCGTCATTGATGAAACGGGCAAGGTCATCTCACACTTTAAAAAACGCACCAAACCGGAAAAACCTTATCCTGAGGTCATTCAGAGGATTGCCACTTGCGCACGCGGCGCCGCAGAGGAGGCGGGTATTCCCTTCTCCTCTATCGCCGGTGTGGGTATCGGCGCGCCGGGGACACTGAATCCCTTAACCGGCGTCATCCACCAGGCGCCAAACCTGAATTGGAAGGAAGTCCATCTCAAATCACTCCTTGAAGAAGATCTTGGGGTTCCGGTTTTTCTGAATAATGATGTGAATGTCGGGACGCTCGGCGAACAACGCCTCGGGGCAGGCGTCGGGATGAAAAACATATTCGGGATTTTTGTGGGCACGGGTATAGGGGGCGGTCTAATCATCGATGGCAAACTCTATGAGGGCTCCTCGTTTATGGCGGGTGAAATCGGGCATATTCCCATGGTGGTGGATGGACCCATGTGCGGATGCGGAAAAAGGGGATGCTTGGAGGCGGTTGCAGGCAGACTCGCAATCGTCCGCACAATCTTTGAGGCGGTGAAAAAGGGAGAGAAGACATCCCTCACCATGGAAAAAAACGGCGACATTATGTCCATAAAGAGCAACGCCATTGCCCAGGCATGGATAAGTAAAGACCCACTCACCGTACGCACATTAAAAAATGCGGCATTCCACATTGGACGCGCCGTGGCAATTGTGATATCTATCCTGAATCCTGAAGCGGTCATCCTTGGCGGCGGACTTATTGAAGCCCTGGACAATGCCTTTTTCCAGCAGGTTATCAAATCAACCGAAATGCACACACTTCCAACCATGCTGAAGGAAACTAAGATTGTTCGCGCCCTGCTGGGCGATGATGCCGGTATTATCGGAGCCGCCTTTTATGCGCGCGACTGCCTGAGCGGAAATGAAACCTACTCACCAAAAAATCCTTAAAATCCTTGACACATGGATGACAACCTTCGGGTGGGACCCTGAGCACATGCGGCAGGTGGCTCGCCTCTCAGTTGTATTGTTCGATGGTCTTTCGCCACTTCACAGGCTTGACACTGAGGAACGCTTCCTGCTGGAGGCTGCCGCCATCGTTCATGATGTCGGTTTCCTGATAGACGAGAAGAATCATCACAAAGAGTCTTTTCGCGCCATTATGAACGCCGATTTTCCGGGGCTTGATGAGGAGCGGAAAACCATAATCGCCCTTCTGGCGCGTTATCACCGCCAGACAAAACCAAAAATGAAGCACAAATATTTTGCCGCTCTTCCACCCGTGAAACGCAAACATGTTCAAAAACTTGCGGCAATCTTACGCATCGCCGATGGACTTGACCGCTCACACACAAATGCCGTCAGCAGGGTCTCATGCAAGATTGGGGAATCTGACGTCGCATTCATACTTCATGTCCGGGTAAATTCCTCGGCAGAACTATATGCCGCACAGAAGAAGGCATCCTTGTTTGAGGAAGTCTTCTCCCGCCATGTCATATTCTTAATTGAATCTACATAACAAAACCTGTGGAAGGAGAGACACATGTATAAAATCGCAATCATCGGATGTGGATGGGTCGGACAACAACATGCCGCCGCCTGTAAGGCAATAAAGAGCTGCAAACTGGTCGCCGCGGTTGACCCGCAAAAGGAACTGTCCGCAAAAGTCGCCTCACAATTTGGCGGCAATGCCTATGGCAGTCTTGAGGAACTTCTGAAAAAGGATATCCCTGACATTGTCATTGTCTGCACACCGCCCTCTTCGCACCGCAAGGTAGTGGAGACGGCACTGAAGAAGGGGGTTCGTAACATTGTCAGCGAAAAGCCGCTTGCGCATAATCTGACTGATGCCCGCGCTATTCAGAGAGCCGTGAAGTCCGTATCCGCCAGATTCATGACCGCCTTCTGCCACCGCTTTGTTGACCCGGTCATTCAGATGAGGAAAATAATTAAAGCAGGCAAATTGGGAGAGATTGTCTTCTTCCGCAACCAGTTCTCGGCTTATTTTGAAGGTATCCAGAATCGCTGGTTTTCCATCCCGAAAATTGCCGGCGGCGGTTGCCTTATGGACACCAGCGTTCACAGCATTGATCTCTTTCGTTTCCTGTGTGGCGATGTGAAAAATGTCAGCGCCCGCACAGT
>JAPLSR010000319.1 GCA_026398545.1 Candidatus Sumerlaeota bacterium
GCGCCGGTGATCCCTTTGCGGTGGACATCTTTCAGTCCCAGACCGGGATTCTTGCCAAGTTCCATGATCCGCCGAACGTCGAATTTGGGTGGAAGTTGCGCGGGCCAGACAGTGCTGGTGTCGAAGTCCGCCTGCAGCAGGTCGCTCAACCGGTCTCGGACATCGAGTGTGGACAGATCGCAGGAACGGAGGTCAACCTGCCAGTCCTTCTGTGAGTTCGGATGGAACGATGGAAGAGATGCGATCCTGCCCCGGCCAGGCATTCGAGTAAAGTCAAACGCCGGTGGATGGCGGACAATCTCCATTTTTCCCGGAGAAGACAAAAGGGTGGTATATCCAACTTCCTCAGACTGAGCGACAACCAAACAAACACCCAGGGCGGTCAACAAGATAAGTATAATGAAGACGACACAAACATTTTTCATAATGGAACCTCCATGTGATGAGAGCTGTGCTCATTTCTGCATTACACCGTGTATTCGATGCCTGTGCCGCGCTGAATGCCCTCGATGGAGAATTTCGGTCCGTCCTGCGTGTAGCCGCCTTTGCAGTCGAAGGGCTTCAGGAGATAAACGGTATCGAGGTCGTGATGGAGAAATTCGCCCAGTCCGCACGCCAGATGCACGGACGCCGCCAGCCCGATTTTTGCTTCCATCATGCTCCCGACCATGAGCCCCTTGTTGGCGGCGCGGCAAATGGAGACTATATCCAGCGCACCTACAAGCCCGCACTTTGCAACCTTTATGTTTATGACATCCACGGCATCGGCGCGGATAAGCCGGATAGCGTCATCCGCCGTGAAGCAGGATTCATCAGCGGCGACAGGCACGGGGCAATGCTCGCGGACAAACCTCAAGCCCTCGATGTCGTCCTTGCGGACGGGCTGTTCCAAAAGGTCGATTTCGATTCCCTCGGCATGGATGCGTCGAGCCAGTTCAACGGCATCCTTCGGCGCATAAGCCTGATTGGCATCAAGCGAGAGGACGGCTTTCGGTGCCGCCTCACGGACGCGCACCGTGCGCTCCGTATCGGTGGCAACCCCCATTCCGACCTTGATCTTGATCTTGTTGAAACCCTGCTCCAACGCTTTCGTTGCGGCGACGGCGGTTTCATCCGGCGTTCCAAATGAGAGGGTCAGGTCGGTCTCGATTGATGTGATTGCACCGCCAAAGAATGTACAGAGAGGAATGCCGATATATCTTGTGAATGCATCCAGCACAGCGATTTCAAGTCCGCTGTGCGCGCCGACGTTCGCCCGAATGAGTTTGCGCGTCCGGGCAAGGAGGGCTCGCCACTGGCGGATGTCCTGTCCCACAACCGCCCATTTGATATGATTCAGCACGGCGATGCAGGTCTGTTGAGTTTCGCCGGTTGTATAAGGGGAAGGCGACACCTCGCCATAACCGACCGTGCCGTCCTCCAGAAACACGCGCACCAGCACATTATTGGCGGCATCCTTGCGCCCAGTGGCGATGATAAACGGCTCCTTCAGCGGCAGGTCAAACACATCCACCTTCAAATCCTTGATTAATGCGCTTCCCATGGCATCCTCCTGAGAATTTATATGGTTGTTCTATATATTCATGAACTTTGAGGAAAAACAATAGGACGCGCACATGGAGATGAGCAAGCCAAAAACGTCAATTCTTATTCAGTATGCAATCCACCACAAGGCGGAGGATGGCGATTCGGCGGCGCACAGGGCAAAAACGTGGATCATTCCGTATCCATAATCATAGCCGGGATCACCGTTGTGCTCGATGTAATAAAGGCGTTTGTTCGCGGTGTCAAATGCGACCGCGCCCGCGTTCCCGTCGCCGCCTCCGGGACGCATCGAGAAATGGTCTATGTCGAAAACGCAGTAGGGCTGAGGCTCCCAGTTCTGCTTCTTTCCCTGTGCCACATCCGCCAGATCGGCGGGATTGAAGAGCATGAGGCTAGTCTTCCAATCGGTGGCGGCGGTTCCTTTTTCGCCGAAGAGCGGTTCGGGGATGTCGTCGAGACAATGAAAACTGCCCAGCGAATCGCCATACCACGAATCGCCGATGCTGCGGAGGTAGGATATCGCCACAACGGAGCGCCCGCCGATCTCAAGCCATGCACCGCCCTCGCCCCACTCCCCCATCGCCCAGTTGATGACACGGTGTTCGGGCGCAGCGCCGGAACTGTAACGCACAAGTTCGACCGCCGTGCAGGAACCGCCGTTCGGGGGCAGGCTGCCCGTTTCCCACGGGGCGATGGCGAAAAGACTGGGTCCATGCGAGGGAACGCCCGAACCGGCAATGTAATTGCTACCCACAACGAGAGAGCGCCCGCCGGTGTGCAGGTCAGCCCAAGTTTGCGATATGGGAAAAAGGATCATGGAATGAAGCGCGGATGAGATGTTGTCGGGCGGGACGCCGCCAATGTGCCACGCGCCGATGCCCTGCGTCAGCGCAAGATTAAATACGCCATGCGCAGGGGCTGCACCGTCCGTTCCATAAAAATCGCTGATGCCATAATATATATAACCACCGACGCCATTGCCGCCCGGATGATACGCGATCCCGCCTGTGGCATAACCGCCGCTTCTCGGAAACCAGTTGTCGTCATAATAGATGCGCGGCCAGAGGTCAGCCGGGGCTTTAAGCGTCGCGGCTCGCGGCAGGTCTTCAATATTGGAGGACTGGATCGCCTTCGGAATATTGATTTCGCAGACCCGCTCGCAATATTTGGTCAGGAGATAGAGCGACCCCGGCCATTCGATGTCGGGATTGTATGCCGCGTTTCCCTGCGGATAATAGGCGATGCCGCACGAGGCATAATCCATGAATGATTCAAGATCGACGGGCAGGCGGATGCCGCCGAGATATTTGATCTGTTTCCACGGGTTAATAAGCGTCGTGGACGCCCACGCTGACGCGCTCAGGGTCGCGGTGGTGGAGTGAGCGCTTTCATTGCCATGTCGCCGCGTGGGATTTTCCTCCCTCGGATACATGCCAAAAGGGGCGGCGTCCAGTGCGGTCACAGTGTAGCGATACGTCGCGCCGGGGGCGACGTTCAGATCAATGTAATGCAGATTATCGGGGCCATAGTATGTCATCATGTCGTTGGGCAGGATGCCGTGAAGCTCTCCATTGCGATAGATCAGGTAGCGATCCACGCCGGTGGGATAAGGCGCGGGGTCGGTCGAGGCAGTCCATGTTAGACTGATAAGATTTTTTCCGCAGCCGGTTGTGGAGGCATAGGTCACTGCCTGAAGATTGCCGGGCGTAGTGGGCGGCGTGATATCCGCCTCGTCCGAAAATTCGATGCGGGTCAGGACGATGTCGCTATTGGGATTGCGCTTGTTGACATTGACGAGAAAGGCATCGCCGACGGACGGCGGGCTGTTCGGATGGTTCACCATCAAGGCGTCGGAAATGTAATATTCCATCTCGACGAGCGATTGTCCCGGCATTCCATAACCGATGTCGGCGTAAAGCGTATACCAGGCATGGGCGATGTCAGTGGAGGTGGGGCTGTCGGAATCGGTCAGGCTAATCCGCGCGTCAAAGTAAACCTCACTTTCCGAGCGATTGTAGAAAGTCGCAATGATTTTATGTCCGCGCCGGAAGGCTATGGGCGTGGTTCCCCGGATGCCGGCATAAGAGGGTCGTTCTTCAGCAAGACCCTCCACCTCCGTAATTCCCTGATGGGCAGGATCACCGTCCGGGTCCACATACTGGACATTGGACGGATGCCGGATGATCTGATTCCAGTCGGAGTAGGGTTTGGACGAATTGGCGTCGCTTGTGCCAAAGTCAACGAGCGTCCAGCGTTCCGCCGGACAGATTTCGACAATCGAAAATAAAATCGCGGCCAGAATCGCTCTGACAAATATAGGGAACATGCGACATTGGGGACCATAATTTCTTTTCATGACTTCGGCCTCTCTCAAAGAATATTAATTACACCCATCAATTTAGTAAATTGTATATAATGTGATTTTTAATAAATCAACGATTAATTTGTCCATTAATAAATCACAAGCCGTAGCCTCTGGCGAAGGCTAATGGATGTAAAATCCACGCCTGTAACCTTCCATGTGCTTCGCAAGGAAAAGCCAACCAGATATGAAACTCATTTGACATTCAAAATTTCATACGATAAATAAGCGAAAAGTTTTTGATAAATGAACGAAAAGTTTCGCCGGGTTAAATAAACTCTGATAGTACGATTGATAGTTCGCGAGGTGAGGCATTTTCGAACCAATCGCCTTTGCGTTTTACACAGAAGTTACGAAAAAGACGGGTTATGCGATGAAAACGTCCTTCTTCCTAATACTTGTTCTCTCGCTTTTAAACTTTAAGGCAGTATGCGAACCAACAACGCAGACCGATAATGCCTTGCGCATATTCCAGAATCCCGACCCGCAGTATTGGGATGGTTTTGGATGGAGCATGGCAGCCTATGAAAATAAGCTGCTCGTGGGCGCGCCCCATAATGACTTTGGAGCAAAGATCTCTGGGTCTGCCTATCTTTTTGATATGGAAACAGGCAAGATTCTTCATACATTTCATAACCCTGATCCGAAAGAAAACGCTCAGTTTGGCTGGCCTGTGGTTGTAACGAAGCAGCGCATTCTCATTGGCGCTCATTCGGACGGCAGTCCTCTAGAAAATGAGGGTACCGTTCATATTTATGACAAAACAACACTTAAGCATCTGATGAAAATAAAGTGCCCGGATTCTAAAATGACACAAGAGTTTGGCCGTTCGATCATCACATTCAACGACAAATTCCTGGTTACTACATTGGGCACAATGGTGGGAAATAAGCATGTAAGCGCATTTTATCTTTTCGATGAGTCAGGCGCTTGCCTGCGTTGTTTCTATAATGAGAAGGCATACAAGGATTCATCCCGCCTTGGCATTCACATTCAACTGCGTAATGACACCATTCTCATCGGCGCGGATCTTAGCCCGGTGGATAACAAAAAGAATTGTGGCGCTGTATATGTGTATGATTTAAATGGAACGCTGCATAGAATTATTCCTGATCCAAAACAAAAACCAGATGACCGATTTGGAATGAAGTCAATATTCGTTGATGCCAACATCGCGGTATGCGCAACTGGGGATGATACAATCACAACCAATTCCGGAGCAGTGTATCTGTTTAACCAATCAGGCGATCTTCTCAGAACTTTTCACAATCCATCACCTATTGAGGGTTCTAAATATGGAGCTCCTAATTTCGGTTCAGAGACGGCGTTGTTGGACAAAAACACTATTCTGATTAATGGAATGGAACGCGATAAACAAAACAGAATATCGGGTGTTGTGTTCGCCTTCAATACGTTGACCGGCAAGGTTGTCCACACTTTTCGAAGCCCGAAGCCCGAGTTAGCGTTTGGCGCCTCAATTCTATCATATAATAAATACGTTCTGATTGGCTCAACATATGCTGATGTTGGCGATACAAAAGAAGCGGGATGCGTATATCTTTTTTCCGTGGACAATCCTATTCATAGATGACCGAGGCAACATAGGTGGCATCATATCCTTCATAATCCTTGTCGCCGTCGCTGCAGAGAGACCAGCGGTCTATGAATTCTCCATTGATTGAAGAATCTCAGTTGATTTCATTTGAACCCGCCCCAAAAACGGAATAAACAATTTTTCACTATGCCGTTAAAGGGATTAACAATCAGAAAATTCTGGGGAATCGTGGGGCTGTTTATTATACTTTTTATCGTTACCCTGTTATTGTGCCCCATGATTGGACCCGAAAAGATGTCACTTGCGCGGGCGTTGGACACGTCTCTGGCACGGGACAAAAATCCCGATGCGGCGATTTTGTTCCATGTCCGCCTGCCGCGGTGTCTTATGGCGGCAATTGTTGGGGCGGCGCTGGCGGCGGCGGGCGTCACATTCCAATCCATGCTCAAAAATCCCCTCGCCACGCCATACACCCTTGGCATCTCCGGCGGGAGCTCTCTCGCCGCCGTCATCATTCTTGTCTATGCGGGAAGTCTCAGTTTGAAGATTCCATTTCTTCAGCCACTTGCGGCATTTGGAGGCGCCGTTTTGACCCTCTGGCTTGTTTACAAACTGGGACGGCGGCAGGGCATACTCCAGAACGTTACGCTCATACTGGCGGGCGTCACGCTGAATCTCTTCTTCAGCGCCATGATTCTCCTTATCCAATTCTTAGTTGACCCGACCCAGACTGTTCTCATCATGCACTGGCTGATGGGGAGTCTTGATATTGACCGTTATGAGCCAATACTGATATTAATACCGTTTCAGATTGCCGGAATTGCCGTTTTGCTTTATCACGCAAGGGATATGAATCTCCTTTCCTTAGACGAGATGTCGGCGCAATCGCTGGGTTTGCGGGTGCCGGTGGTAATGAAACGACTTTACATCTCATCATCGCTCATTGCCGGCACAGCGATTGCTTTTTCCGGTCCAATAGGTTTTGTCGGACTCATCATCCCGCACGCCCTGAGAATACTCCTCGGAGCCGACCACCGCCTGCTCCTGCCGGTTTCATATCTTGCGGGCGGGGCATTTCTGGTGATATGTGACACGGCGGCGCGCACACTGCTCGCCCCAACGGAACTGCCCGTAGGAGTCATCACCGCCATACTGGGAGGACCTTTCTTTCTCGCAATACTCATAAGACCAAAGTCTGGAGGTGGGATTGTATGAAACCACAGATTGACTCTACGGAATTTGGTTCAATCACAATAGATGGCGAGACCTATGACCATGATGTGGTGATTCGTCTTTCCGGCAAGGTGAAAAAGCGAAAGAAAAAGTTATCCAAACAGGCACTTGGCACATCTCACATCATCTCTCTTGAGGAAGCCATGGCGGTTTACGAGGATGGGGCGGGGCTTCTGGTCTTCGGGACGGGGCAGGAGGGTGTGGCGAGGTTATCCGATGAGGCGGCAGCCTTCTTCAGTGAGAAGGGTTGCGAGGTCAAAGCGGTTCGGACGCCCGAGGCGGTCAACTTCTGGAATAACGCAAAAGGGAAGGTCATCGGGTTATTCCACATCACATGTTAAGCGCGGCTCTGCAATGATGGACAATAAAAAGGAGAAAGAGGAACTGCGGGGAAAAAACCTTGTAGAACTTGAGGCAATTCTCCAGCGGGCAGGCTTTGAGGGTTTTCGCGCAAAACAGGTCTATCAATGGCTTTATTGCCATGATATCCGGAACTTTGAGGAGATGAAAAATATCCCCCCCGCCCTGCGAGCCTGGCTTGTGGAAAATTTCAGCGTTGGGGGCGTTCAAATCATCCAGACCCTCACCGATGCCGACGGCTCAAAAAAGATTCTATTCTCCCTTCAGGATGGACTCCATATTGAAGGGGTGCTGATGCCCAAAGGGCGCCGCTGGACGCTGTGTATCTCCTCACAGGTCGGCTGCCGTTTTGCATGCGCCTTCTGCCTGACGGGGCGCGTTCATTTCCGCCGCAACCTGACCGCGGCAGAAATCATCGACCAGGTGCAGTGCGCGCGGCGCGAGATTCTGAATGGAGAATCCCCGACAAACATTGTCCTTATGGGCATGGGTGAGCCGCTCGATAATATTAACGCCCTCATTCCAGCCCTGCATCTCCTCACCGCGCCGCAGGGAATTGCCATCCCCACACGGCGAATCACAGTCTCCACCGCTGGCGTTGTCCCGGGTATCCGCGCCCTGGCGGAGGCGAAGACCGGCGTGAACCTCGCCATATCTCTTGGGGCGGCAAATGATACGCTCCGCAGCCGCCTCATGCCCATCAATAAAAAATATCCACTGCCTGAACTAATCAAGGCATGCCAGAAATTTCCTCTGGACAACCGCCGCCGCATTACATTTGAGTATATCCTTCTTAAGGGAGTCAATGACTCCACGCGTGACATGAAGAACCTTGTAAGTTTGCTTCAGCCCGTCCGCTGCAAGATAAATCTTTTGTGCTTCAACGAGGAGCCTCGCCTCCCATTTAAACCCTCCACACCGGAAACAATTGAGCGATTCAGGGATTATCTGACGGAGAAGGGATTTGTTGTGGCGGTGCGTTATTCCATGGGACGTGGCGTCAAGGGCGCCTGCGGACAGTTGGCGGCGGGGTATTTGAATGGGTGAATGGGAGATGGGGAGACAGGGAGATTGATTCATTGAGTGATTGAGCCATTGAGTGATTTATTCATTGAGTGATTTATTGATACAGTGTGAGGATTTAAGGAGACTTCCCTGGCTCAGGCATGGAAGCACCACGCGGCTTTTCAACCCCGTGCCGGGAAAAAAGAATGACGAGCTGAAATTGCTGGCGGATGCGTGGGGCATCACACCCGCAGGGGTGCTCTTCTCCCACCAGAGGCACACAAATAATGTGGCATTCCTCAGCCGCACATCCTGCGAGCCTCATACCACATCATCATTCATTTACAACAACACAGACGCCGTGGGGACTGATGCGGAAAACATACTCGCCTGCATCTTTACAGCGGACTGTGTGCCGGTGTTTCTGATGGATACAAAGAACAGACGCATTATGCTTGTTCACTCAGGATGGCGGGGCGCGCTTGGTGAAATTTCAGTCCGTGCCCTGCAATCCCTGACAACATATGGGACCGACCCCGCTGATGTGACAGCCTGGATTGGTCCCGCCATCGGGGTGTGTTGCTATGAGGTGAGTGAGAAACTTGCGGGTGAGTTTTTGCGGAAATTCCCCAACTTTTCAGAAGCTATTCACGGACGGCATCTCGACCTGAAAAACCTGAATGTGAGGCAGCTGGAGTCGTGCGGAGTCCGCGCGAAAAATATCCACGTCTCGGATTATTGCACAAAATGCAGGAATGACCTTTTTTATTCTTACCGTGCGGGGGATACTTCTGGACGCATTCTTTCCGCCGCTGTCATCCTGCCTGATAAATAAAAACATCCGTATGTTCCGTGTAATCCGTGGGTAAAAAGACAATCCCTCTGTCATTAACGTCTTCTCAGATTAATTTTTCCCCCTTGACGCAAAATATAATTTTTTATATAAACTATCTCGTTTTTATAACGGCGGAAACCATATAGAACGCGAGGATAGTAAGATTATTCTCCCAAATATTTGAAAAGATGTAAATTAGCCATAATTTGGCGTTTCGTATTATACAAAAAGAAAAGCAGATATCGGTTTTATCAGGAAACTATATAAACATTAGTTAGCCCGGAAATGAGGGATGACTTATGACAATAAGAGAGGCGGAAGAAAGCCTGTTTGCTCAGTGGCGCAAGGATCGCGAGGGGTTTGTTGCTGATGGGGTTGTCGACGAGGAAAGCTATCTTTCCAGCAACCCTAAACTGTTAGTTGTCATGAAGGAGGTAAACGATCCTGGTGGGGGTGACTGGGACCTGCGCCAGTTCATAGCTGAGGGGGCTCGCTCGCAAACATGGGACAACATCACCAGGTGGGTTCATGGAATTAGGCGCCTTCCGTCTGAGTTGCCATGGGCGCAGCTTTCCGAAATCACAGAAGAAAGTAGACGCTCGACCCTGCGGTCAATTTCAGCGATCAACGTGAAGAAATCACCCGGAGGCCACACTACCGACAATAAGGCTCTGTGGGGTATTTCAGGAGCTGATAAGAAGTACTTCAATAGGCAGTTTGCGCTATATAACCCGGACATTACGATTTGCTGTGGTTCTGTAACGTCAAATATCCTCCACCGGCTCGTCGATTTTACTCCGCCACCGAAGTGGCTCATGACCACCCGCGGCGTCTTGTACCACGAACGTGCACCAGAGAAGTTCGTCATTTCGTACGCACATCCAGAAGCGCGGGTGGCCGATTGCCTGTTGTTTTACGGCATCGTCGACGCGCTGAGAGAAATCTCATCAGTGGGCTAACAAACGCATTCACCGGACGCGCTCCTCGCGTCACGCGCCGGTGATGCTCGACGTTATCTGAAAATAAGAAGAATATTGAAAAGTGCGCAAGGGACATCTGATTTCATGTTTTGATTTAGTGGGTCTGAGGACAGACTCTTCCCTAAATGACTTTTTGGAAAATTCTGCTGGTTTACCCTGAATCCTCTTTTTCGCCGATGAAGAAGTCTTTCATTTTGTCGAAGAGGGAGGCGGAGGGGAGTTTGTGGATGGCGGTGGGCGGGAGTTGTTCCAGCGGGTCATGCTTTACGCTTGACGGATATTCCACCGGAGATTCATGTTAACAATCAATTCAAGCATCAGATCTGCGGGAGGTGAAGAACGAATGACCACGGTTCAGGAAATTGAAAAAGCGATTTCTCAACTGCCTGATGATGATCTTTTTTCCCTGAAAAATTGGTTTGATGAGTTTGAGGCAAAAAAATGGGATGGCCAGATTGAAAAGGACGCCCTTTCGGGGAAACTCGATAAACTTGCCAATGAAGCCATCGCGGACTTCCGCGCCGGAAAATGCAAAGAGTTATGAAACACTTTGCCAATCCATCCTTTTGGTCTTGCTATGAAAAACTGCCACCATCCGTTCAGAATTTGGCGGACAAGAATTTCGAACTTCTAAAAACCAATCCCAAACATCCTTCCTTACATCTCAAAAAAGTCGCCAAATACTGGTCAGCCAGAGTTTGTATCAAGTATCGGGCTCTCGCGGTAGAAATAGATGAAGGCTTAATCTGGTTTTGGATTGGACCTCATTCTGAATATAACCTATTATTG
>JAPLSR010000301.1 GCA_026398545.1 Candidatus Sumerlaeota bacterium
TAACGTCGGGATAATTTACGTTATATGTTCCATACGTTCCATCATCAAAAAAGAAGTTCAGTCCGTCAAATGGTGTCCCGCCGGCGCCCCGCACCTGATACGTATTCGCATCATCATTGACGAAGGACGCCTTCAAATAGTTCTCATAAAATGGCGTATCATTGGGGTCGCCGTTGGAGTAATTGTTATTGGTATCCGCCTCATACACAAGGTCCCAGCCGATTTCCGCGCCGGAGACAAAGAGCCTGCCACCATTCTTGAGAAAATCCTGCACCTTGAGCTGTTCCGTCTTGCTGAAGGTCTCGCTTTCGGTGGATTCCTCCCCGCACATCCACATGATGATGGCATAATCCGTAAGTAAGACGGAGCCATCCGCAATGCATTCATTAGTGCAGGAATCATAGCGGTAACTGGCGAGGGCGTCAGCAAAATTTTCAAGAAGTGTGTGATTCTCCCCGCTATGCTGGCTGTTATAACGGTCATTGCCATCCACAATGAGGATTTTATCGTTAAGTTCATTTTGCGGCAGGGAGCAGACCATGACATCGGAGTCCGGACTTGCCCCGCCTGTATTAACAGCCTGTATCTTAAAGGCATAGGGCGTGAGCGAGCTCAAACCGGTGATTGTTGCGGACTGGGCATCCGTGCCGAGGGATGATTCGTCCCGGATAAGAGTCCAGGAGCCGCTGCCCGTTTTCTGGAAGAGACG
This sequence comes from Candidatus Sumerlaeota bacterium, assembly GCA_026398545.1. Classification (GTDB taxonomy): domain Bacteria; phylum Sumerlaeota; class Sumerlaeia; order MWCT01; family MWCT01; genus JAPLSR01. The sequence goes on from JAPLSR010000301.1 coordinate 710, forward strand.
GAATCCCGATTGTGCGTGACCCGTCCATGTGATGGCAACGGAATCCGCACCGGAACGCAGAACTGACTTCATGGTCGGCGCCACTACCGGCAGGTCAAAATAGTTCAGGATTGCCTTCATAATGTTGAGACGTGCAGAATCTGGATAGATGGTCTCAAAGGGGAATCCCATATTCACAACCGTTCCCGACGTGGGGGAGGAGGCATAGACGCAGGCATTGGCGCCACCTTCATAATTGAGCCCGATTGTCGCCCCGCCATAAGGATTGATGGTATCGGGAGTTCCCACGTTATACGTCCCGTGGGTGCCATCATCAAAATTGAAGTCCAGCCCGTTGAAGATGGAACCCGCCGCCCCGAGCACATGATATGTGCTGGCATCATCGGAGACATAGCTCGCACGCAGATACTTATTATAAAAGGGACGGTCATTTGATGAGCCATTTTTATATGTGATATCATTTGCCATGTGGTCAAGGTCCCAGGCAATCTCTGAGCCGGAAACAAAGAGGCGACCACCGTCTCTCAGGTAATTTGTAACGTGCATCTGCTCCGGCCAGGAAAAGGTCTCATCAAATGTGGACTCCTCTGCAAGGACCCAGACCGCCGCATCATAGTCGCCAAGACTGACCTGCTCATCCACAACCGCCTCATTGGCGCAGGTATCAAACCCTATGCCGCGGGAGGCGAGCGCCGCACCGACCCGTGTAAGAAAGGTGTGGTTGGCGCCCTTTTGCTCACGGTAACGGTCTGCGCCATCCACAAGGATTATTCGGGGGGTAAAACCGTCATTGCGATATGGAACAACTGCAGAATCAATAGTTTCAACATTGCCTGAGTTCAGTGCGGTCATCTTGAAAAAGTAGGTGGTGTCGGGTAACAATCCCGAAACTTCGCAGGTGCGCACCAACGACGTAACCTGGTCAGCATTGCGGATGAGCGTCCAGTTTGTGGCGTCCGCGCTCTGATAAAGGCGGAAGCCTCTATCCGCCTGACCATCCCATCGCACCTCCACACGTTCAATACCTGTCTTCCTGATGTATGTAACGACTGGTTCGGAATAATTATAGACCATGCGACTACTCGAATAATTGTAACGGATAGGTGGATAGTTATCATCACGCGCTAAAGAGCGGTGAACGCACTTCCAGAGTATGCCGCCACCGGAGGTTGATTCATACTGCATGGTGGTTCCAACTTCGGAGAAGTAATCAAAGAGGCGGATATGACTGCCGGCATTATTCATGGCGTCGCCCATCCGCAACTGCTCCCACAGAATATTATCCGATATGACATAGAATGTGGAAGTGGATTCACGCGGGGAGGTCCAGGCATTGGAGACGAATCCGGAGCAATCAACGCCGGCACTGCATGTGTCATAGGAGGAGGACCCTGAGGTGTTTTTGTTGCCGGCAACATCGCCTTCCGTCAGACGAATGAGGTATATTTTTGTCGTATCCTCCCCACCCCAGCAGTATTTCACGCCGGTCTTCCAGCCGATAACACTATCGGGACAGGTGGAACCTGAACAGCCGGTTATGTTATCGGGTCCAATGTAATAATACAGTGTGGCATAATCCTCGGCTATTGCAATCGTGCGGTCACGCTTCACTTTATGGTTCACCGAGCCATTATAGGGGTATTGGATTGCCATGAGTAAACTGGAAAGTGTGAGAAAGAGGATTGTTATCAGAATAAAATAAGGGTTATTTCTTCTCATGAGCATCACTCCTTTCCGTAGCGGAGAATCCGGACGCCGTCCGGCATGGTGAGCATCTGATAGACGAACCCATCCGGTGAAATCTCCGTCTTTTTGTAAACTGTGGTGAAGTAGTTGTTCGGCAGGCTGAATATGGTGATGCGATTGCCTTTGGGCGAATAGCGGTGAACCTGCAATTGGACGTGACCATTCTTGATGCACTCCACTTCGGCATAGACATTGCCCGCGACGTCTGTTCCTTTGAACAGCGCCGCCCCAGCCTGTCCATCATCAATCTGCACCGGTATGCTCACCAGCGCCTTATCATTGTCATCAAGTCCAAGTATGCGAACCTCATTTTTCAACATGCGCTTGACCATGTAATGGAGTGACGGAGAGGATTTGACGGCTGCCGGACGCTTGATGTGCGGTGCATCGGATACGGGATAAACCTCCTGTGTGACGGCTCGCACACAAAGGATGCCCTTTGAATCTACAATAAGCTCATTGCCATATCCCTCAATCAGTCTGGGCGCTTTGCCGGATTTATTCTTGAGTGTGTAAGCCATTTTCTTACCCTGGGTGTTAAGAGAGAGGATACGATCGGCTTCCTGGACAAAAACACCGCCAGCGCCGTCCCCGCAGATAGTCCAGCCACCTGCCTTTTGTGCGATGACTTTCACATTACCCCCCTTGTCAACGCCCACCACCTGCTGATGCACGGAGTCAAGGAGGAATATCCCCGTGCTATCAACGCAGAAGGCGAGAGGTCCGCATTTCTCCACCTCCGGCTGATTGAGCAGTCCTATCTCGCCGGGGTTGTCGCCCCATGGCAGGAAACAGACCATCTCGGCGACCTGCGCCAGAGCTGTCCCCGCAGGGAGGCATGATAATGCTGTAATCAGGAGCATAACCATGCCTTGCATCATATACCTGAAAATCCTTCCCATACAGACGTCTCCTTCAGTGGAATGAAGTTGCCATAAAAATTAATTTTTGAGCCCTGTTTAAAACATAAGGGAAAATAATTTTCAAACAATGTCAAACATATGGAAAGAATCAAGCGAGGCAAGAGAAAAATGCTTGATTTTGCGTATCTCCCTCATCAGGGTGTTCGGTGAGGTGATAAATATTATGCTTGAAAGGATAACTGTGTATGTGGTGTTGGAAACCGACGTTTCTTTTTCTGGGTCTTCTTGCCTTTGCCGCGACGGATGGCGTCAGCCAGGACCAGGCAATGACTTTTATCAGCACATATGACGGCACTGCTCAGCCATTCCGGTTATTTGTGCCGAAGCAGAAGTCAAAGCGGGAACCTTTTCCTCTTGTCGTTGTACTGCACGGCAAGGGGGTCAATCAGAATGCCTGGTTTGATTATACGCCAATAAAGGAATTTGCTGAAAGGTATGGATATGTGGTTGCAGCGCCTCATGGCAGGGGGGATTATTTTTACCGCGGCGCGGCGGAACAGGATATCCTTGACATCATTCAAACAGTTAAAAGCAAACTTTCCATAGACCCTGACCGTGTTTATCTCATGGGGCACTCCATGGGGGGCTGGGGCACCTGGTGGGTGGGGCTGCGAAATCCGGACATCTTTGCCGCCATCTCACCCATGTCCGGTTTCGCACAGATGGAACTTTTACCCAATGCCCTCCACCTTGACCCCTTTATCATTCATGATGCCGATGACGCCGTCGTGTCGGTAGAGCAGTCGCGTATGCCCGCAAAAAGACTGTCTGAACTTGGCATCTCGTTCCGTTACAAAGAGGAACATGGTTACGGGCATATGAGCAAAATGATAGGGGATAATTTCCCGCATCTTTTTGAATGGATGGAGAAGCACCGCAGGACTCCGCGTCCGGAGGCAGTCCATTTTGTCACGCGCACGCCTTCGCGCGGGAATGCATACTGGCTCAGGATTCTGAAGACGGCGCAATATCCCCATTACGCTGTTGTGGATGCGAGGGTGAAACAACCCGGCATTATTAATATCGTGACAGAGAATGTGCACCGCTTTGCAATCCATCTCGCTGAAGTCCCCATAAAGAGTTCCGCGTCGTTAAAGGTGAGTCTCAGTAAGGGTGAATTTTCCGTGGGGAAACGCGACGGTTGGGCGATTTTCACATGGGATGAAAAGGGGAAGAAATGGAACTATGGTTATGATGCATCACAAACGCTTCCACCATGGGAAAGCCCTGTGCTGACTCATCTGGCGATGGATTCCCGGGAGGTGACAAGCCCCACATGCCTTGCCTCATGGGCGGCGGGGTTAATCTGTGAGGAAACTGGTTCCGACCTCTGCCTTTTTCTGAATGATATGTTCCGGTTTCCGGGAGGACCGTTGACAGAAGACGCCGCCCTTGATTTATATGTTTATCCTGAGGAGCGGTTGGCACAGTTTCGTTATGGGGGCGAGCCTTTACCGAAATATCTGAATGAAAAGTCGCAAATTTTCCCTATCGGGAGGTATGACCCGCACAGGAAAAAGACATGGAAAGTCATTACCCCGCTTAATCTCGCTATCCAGCTGGATAGGAATGCCCAAACACTTCCCGAGCCTATTGGAACTTATCTGCTTCGGGCGCTGAGAAGAAAATCGAAAATGTAAAAAATGACGTCCTGAATTTCCACATTCAGGAAACACCGGCGGCGGGATTAGTTCATCAAAATAGTGTTCTTCATCCCTCGCCATTCATCCCTGCCAGAAATGCCTTCCTGTTGAGTTCAATGAGGGATGCCTTTTTCCCCGTGAGGATCTCGGGGAGGGTCTTATCAATGAAGGTCCGGGATTTGACAAGATGCGTTTGCCCGATAAGGGCACCAAGTATGACCGAGTTTGCCACGCGTATGTCTCCCAGTTTTCCAGCCATTTCCGTGGCGTGGATGCCGTGATATTGAACATCCTTGCGCCGTTTGGCGGGTGAGCATAACGAGGCGTTATAGATAATCATGCCTCCCATGACCACCTGGCATTCAAATTTGTCCATGGAGGGTTGATTCATGGCAATCAGGATGTCGGGATGGGTGATAATCTGGGAATAAATCTCACTATCTTTGAGGATGACGGTGCAATTGGCGGTGCCTCCGCGAATCTCGGGTCCATAAGAGGGAACAAGGGTCACCTTTTTTTTCTCCAGCATTCCGGAGTGGGCGAGCATTGTGCCCGCCATGATTATGCCCTGTCCTCCAAAACCGGCAATAATCAGTTTTTTTTCCATTATATCTCCTTGAAGTATGATTCACATAAGGCACATATATATTGAAATTCCATGCACTGCATTAGTGCTGCCTGCAAGATATTTGAGAGGCTCCCCCCTCTTTTTATTCTTCATTATATTCTTGTGTTTTAATTTTTTATCCTCTTGTGTCAAGATATTTATCGTGGATGCAAGGGATAAAAAAAAGCTTGTATTTGGAACGCTCAGAAGATATTAATAAATTGTACTTGATTTAGAAAAAATTAAATGGCGATACTTTTCGGGATGTGAATTTTGTCAGGTTGGAGAGGTGGCGATGTATAAGTATTTGTTTAAAATATTGGTCGCCCTTTTTTCCGTAGGAATGATTGCCACGGTTTTGGCGCAGGATCACATAGGGGAACCTGTGCCCTTGTGTGATAGCGATTGCGGAAGAATCAAGCCTGAGGCGAGGAGTTATTATAAAAAGGCACTCGATTATCTCGACCGCATTTATCTTGAAGGCGCCCTTGAGGAGTTGAGAAAGGCGGCAGAACTTGACCCTGACCATCCAAATCTCCAGTTCTTTCTCGCCGCACTCGCCAGACATTTGGGGCAATTGGCAACTACCCCTGACCCGACACCCGGCCCCCCTCCTGACCCGATGTATTACAATGCTCCTCCGCCAACCTATTTTTTTGAGTTCCCTGACCCGCTTAAATATTACACTATCGCTGAGAATGCGTTACTGAATGTTCAAAAAATTGAAAACCTGACAAAAGACCAGCGGATACGTCTTGAAACCGGCCTTAAACAGATTCAAGAGGAAAAGGCTGGGATTTCTCAGCGCGATGCTCAACGAAAAAAAGTGGGATATAAAAAAACAATGGGATATCTGAGCTCAATCGGCTGGGTGGGAGTTCCATCAGCGGAAGAGGGAGCCGCATCTTCTTTAACTGGAATTGGGCTCCAACCACCTGTGACCTCCATCACAACTGCCGGTGTGACAGTCCCATCCAAACCTTCACCGATAAATCCCGAATTGGTGACATCTGCACCGGCAATGGCTCCTGCTGAGGCAACACCGGCATCTCCGTTTATCTCATCAGGCCCCGCAGTTTCGCCTGCGGTTACACCGGCGGCAACTCCATCCGCCCCTTCACCTTTCGCCATAGGTGGTGCAGAGCCACTCCCAAAGGTGGAAACGCCGCCCGTTCCAGCAGCAACACCAGCCGCTCCGTCAGCACCCACACCTGCCGCTGGCGAGAATCCCTTTATTTAAACTAATCCTGTATTATACTCCTGAACTATTTACCCCCGATGAGCAATGCTTCTCACCGGGGGTTTTCCTTCCAAGAAAAGGTGGAGTAATTTAATTGTGGACAAAAAAAATGGAGCGGGAAACGGGTATCGAACCCGCGACATTCAGCTTGGGAAGCTGACGCTCTACCAACTGAGCTATTCCCGCTCATAAAAAACAATTGGACTTATTTGATAAACATCCAACCCACGTCAAGCAAAAAAACGATTTATCAAATAAGTTTCCGATACTTCCCGGCAGTTTCAGAAATCACGATGAGATAAGACCTTATCGGTATGCTTCCCAGTGGCGCGCGGCAGTTGGTGGCGGCGTGTCAAATTCAGCAAAGTATGGTCGAGGTTGCCCGCCGATAGTTGAAAAACCTCCCCCGATGTAAACCGTTGAACCCGAAACAGCCAAAGCTAAGACGTCGCCGCTTGCGTTAGGATTCCATGAAGTGGCGGCGCCTGTTGAGGCGTCGAGAGCGGCAATGCGGTTGCGGCTCTCGCCACCGATGCTCAAGAACGAGCCCCCAGCGTAAACAGTCGAACCCGATATCGCAAGTGCATAAGTTTCCATATTTGCATTGGGATTCCAAGCAGTGGCAAAGCCTGTTGAAGCGTCAAGCGCGGCAATACATTTGCGCGTCTGCCCCCCAATGCTTGTGAATGAGCCGCCAACATACAATGTCGAACCTGACAGCATCATTTTATCAATATTACCACCTACAATGGGATTCCATGCAGTGACAGCGCCCGTGGTGGTGTTAATGGCGCTGATAAAGTAACTTGCAACGTAAACCGTAGAGCCCGAAACAACCATGTCATTTACAAGATAGGACGCATTATAGGACGCATTTGGATTCCAGGAGGTGGCAGCGCCTGTCACAGCGTTAAGTGCGGCAATATAATTGCGCCTTTGCCCTCCAATATTCGAAAAATGGCCTCCAACATAAACAGTTAAACCTGACACTGCTATGGCAGTAACGAGATTATCCGCATTGGGATTCCATGAGGTGGCATTGCCTGTTACGGCATCAACTGCGGCAATACTGTTGCGCGCCTGTCCGCCGATAGTTGAAAAACCTCCCCCGATGTAAACCGTTGAACCTGAAACCACAAGAGTATAAATAATACCACCTGCATTGGGATTCCATGAAGTGGCGGTGCCTGTTGCGGAATCGAGAGCGGCGATAGAATTGCGCGTCTGTCCCCCAATACTCGTGAACCAGCCCCCGGCGTAAACCGTCGAACCCGACACCGCAAGGGCATAGACATAGCTGCCTGCGCTGGGGTTCCATGCAGTGGCAACGCCTGTTGAGGCATCGAGCGCGGCAATGCGATTGCGCATCTGCCCGCCGATGCTCGTGAAACCGCCCCCGGCATAAACAGTCGAGCCGGAGACAGCGAGGGCATAGACATATCCATAATCGTTCGGGTCGGGGTTCCATTCGGTGGCGGCGCCTGTGTCGGTGTCGAGGGCGGCGATATAATTGCGATTCTGCCCGCCAATGCTCGTGAAATAGCCACCCGCATAAACAATCGAATCCGATATCATAAGTGCATGAGTGTCCATATTTGCATGGGGATTCCAAGTAGTAGCGGTGCCAGTCAGGGTATCGAGAGCGGCGATATAATGGCGAGTCTGTCCTCCGATACTTGTAAATTCACCGCCGGCGTAAACCGTCGAACCCGACACCGCAAGGGCAAAGACACATCCGGTTGCATTAGGGTTCCAGGACGTGATGTTACCCGTTGTGGCATCCAACTCGGCGATATAATTGCGTGTCTGCCCGCCAATGCTCGTGAAATAGCCACCCGCATAAACAGTCGAGCCCGAAACCACAATGGTATAAACAATACCGTTCGCGTTAGGGTTCCAGGCAGTAACGGCACCGGTTACAATGTCAATTGCGGCTATGCGATTGCGTGCCTGCCCTCCTATGTTCATAAATCCGCCACCAATATAAACTTTTGAGCCAAAAACTGCCAAGATATTGACGGTGTCGTTAGCATTGGGATTCCATGCGGCATCTACTGTTCCATCTGAAAGAATATGTGCGATATGATTTCTTGGAAGATTACCAACAAGTGTAAAACCACCCCCGATGAACCATCCACCGGAACCATCCGAAACGCAGGTGTTAATATTGCCATTCACCCTGGGAAATGTAGTTACCGGCTGCCCCGTTAAGGCATCAATAGGCACACCATCACCAGTATAAGGCCCCACATAGGAAAAATAGCCGCCAATATAAATTGTAGAAGGCGTGCAGACAATGGAAGAGACTGTTCCATTAGTAACCCAAGTGTCCTCGCGCGGGGTATCGCTCTGGGACATTGCGGCAGAGGCTGCCAGCAGCATTGCCAAAAGCAACACCGTTATTCGCCCGACAATTCCTGAAACATGTCTTGAAATTCTCATGGGATTATTCCTCGCCGACGAAAATAAATTCGCGAAAATGCGAGAAAAATAACTATTTTGTTTAAAATAATTATTACTTTTTGTCAAGTCCATATTAAAAACATATATCAAAATATTCACACTATATCATGAGAGAAAGATATGTCCTTGAGCCGGATAATTATTTAATCCATTTTTAAAAATTCTGCTTGATGAGCATAGGTAGGTTCTGTTAGATGCTCTTTCGCTTTTTCTGAGTCACCATGAAAGGAATAAAAATATGGCGCATATCAAAATCACCAGAAAGGCTATCAGGGAGGATGAAATCCGAACCTTTGGCATGAATATTTATGATTATATTGGCAAAAATCAGAAGCAGATTCTTATTGTAGCCGGCGTTTTTGTGATTCTCTTTATTGGCTGGAAACTGTATTCCATTCAGAAGCAGAATGTAATGAAGGAGACCAATCTCCTCTTTTCTCAGGCGGCGAGTTATTTCCAGATGACGCTAATGGCAGAAAAACCTGAGCAAAAGGAACAGTTGACACAGCTCTGCCTTGATAACTGCAACCGCATTCTGAATGATTATCGCTCCTCACCGCTTGCCATAAACACGCTTTATCTCAAGGGAAGTGTCCTCTTTTTCAAAGCCGCCACGGCAAAGGACCTTGATGAACCTATTACGCTCTTCAATGAATCTATTACGCGCTCCACAACGGTTAACGACAAAGCCGTTGGTTATGTTGCCCTCGGATATGCCTATGAGAACAAATATTTCCTCTCCGAAGACCGTCAGCTTTTGAGTTCCGCCATATCGGCTTATGAGACGGCAATTGAGCTCGGAAAGGACAGTGCGGTTGGCGCGGAGGCAAAACTCTGCAAGGCGCGCCTGCTGGAACTCCAATATAAGGATAACCAGGCTATCGCACTTCTCAATCAGGTGAAACAGGAGCGTAAGCCCCAGGCAAGCGGAATAGCCGGTAAGGCATCGGATTACAGGGACACCCAGATGGATTTCATGTCGCAACAGCTCAAAAATATGCAGAACTTTTTGACCTTTTCCCAGGCTGCCCAATTTGCCATCGACCGTCTGGAAGGGCAGAAGTGAACCATGGGGACAATGGTTTGAAAATCGATAGAGTTTTCAGTATTTCTATTTTCGCCCTGTTTCTTTTGTTTTCATCAGTCTCCACTCCGGAGGAAAAGAACCGGCATTCGCCCGAAAGCCATCAGCCTTCACTCTCTCCCCATTCACAACCTACCATCTTTTCAGTCCAGATGCACACCCTTACGGGCGGTTTTGAACAACATAAACGAAGCGTTGACCTGATTAAGGCGGCAGGGATTTGTCAGGTTCGTGATGAGTGTTTCTGGCACCTTGTGGAAAAGGAAAAAGGTGTGTATCAGGTTCCTGAGAGTGTTCTGCGCAATCTGGATTATTCCCTTGAAAACGGACTGGACACCCTTATAATTTTGAATTACGCCAATCCGCTTTATGACGAGGGAATGGCGCCCACATCTCCCCCTGCCGTTAAGGCTTTTGGACAATACTGTTTCACAATGGCAAGGGCGCTCAAAGGAAAGGTGCGTTATTTCGAGGTCTGGAATGAGCCTAATGTGGATGGATTCTGGAGACCAAAGTCCAACCCGGTCGCCTATGCCCGTCTTCTGAAGGAGGCATATCTGCGCATCAAGGAGGGTAATCCGGATACCATCATCTGCGGCGTATCCCTTGCAGGCATCGATGATGAAAAGTTTCTCCAGGGGGTTATTGACGAAGGCGGATATGATTTCATGGATGTCCTCTCCCTGCACCCTTACTGTCATCCCAAAACACCAGAGGATGCCCGCATCTTTGAAAGAATGGCATCCCTGCGCGCCCGACTGGCTGAAAGGTGTGGCAAACCTCCAAGGGATATCTGGGTCACGGAGGTTGGCTGGCCCACCAATCTCAGCGGTGGCGTGACGGAATATGAGCAGGGGGTCAGGGTCGCACGTGCCTATCTGAACGCCTTTGCCTATCCTTTCATACGGACGGTCTTTATTTACTGGTTTGGTCCGGATGGACCTGACAGGGAATGGGCGGAGGACTGCTTCGGGATGGTTCGACAGGATTGCTCCCCGAAACTATCCTATATCGCAACAAAAACACTCGCCTCGGCGCTTGATGGTATCAAATTTGAAGGTGCCCTGATGCGGGATGAGAACAATGCGCGCATCCTGCATTTCAGCAAAAAGGACGGCTCACACATTTATGCCATCTGGGGGTTGAAGGATTATACGGACGTGGTGGCATCATGCAAAGGAGATGTCCGCGCAATTTATCTGAATGGCGGCGAGAACGAACTCAGTCCATATAAGGGAGCAATCGGTTTTCGGATTGGCGACCTCCCGCTTCTCCTTCTAACTCGTGAGGTTGTGGATTGGGATACCTCGCCAACAAAGCGGATGGCTTTTCAGTTTGATGGCAATACAAACATTTTACCTCGCGGGCAGGGATGTTTGTTGAAAATTGTTCCCCCTGTGGAGTTGCGCAATGCCATTTTTTCCTTTGAGATGGAGGAAACGGGGGGACTTTCATTTGAAAGGCGCCCTGGCGGGTGGATGATTCGAGCAGACGCTAAAGCGGTGCCCGGAATTGCTCATTTTCGAGCCCTTGTCACGCCGGCGGGGGAAAAGTTGCCGGCGGCGCTCATCCAGGGCGAGGCGCAAATATCCCAGCCTGTGGATATTTCTCTGAGTCCGCTCTTGCCGGAAAAAGACTCAAGAAATTTTGTCCTTTCTGTCAAAAACCTCTCACTTGAGAAAATATCAGGGGCTATAACGCTAACTTCTCCACCGGGAGTTCTAATTGATAAAACGTCCATATACATCCCAACAATATCGCCCAATGCCACCTTCAATGAGCGCATCGGAATTTTATCACGACATGACGCGGACGAGGTCTTTGAATTCACAGCAAAGGCGTTGCTTAACTCAGGGGTGTGTATGGAAATCAAGGAGTTGCTGACCTTTTATGAATGTGTCAGGACTGATACACCGCTGGAGATTGACGGCAATCTCTCCGATTGGCCCCGTCAGGCGCGCCCCGTCCATCTTGGCAGTAAGGAGCAATATATTGCCGGTTATGTCAAGTGGAATGGACCGGAAGATTCCTCCGCCAGGGTCTATACTGCCTGGGATGATAAATGGTTTTATCTTGCGGCGGAATTTCAGGACGATATCCTCTCAAGTCCCTGTGCGGGATTTTCCGTCTATAACAATGATGGTATTGAAATCTACCTTGACGCCGATTATGAGGGCGACCGCCAGCTGACTCATTATACTGATGATGACTTCCAATATGGTTTTTTTATCGAGCGCGGGCGCCCTGTGGTTTATTCATGGTCGCAGCTGAAGGATTATTCCCGTGATTCCCGCATCGCCCTGAATCTTAATCCTCAGCCATCTCAGACCCTCTCAGGGCTCACCTTTAAGGGAATGATTCTTGAGGGCGCCATTCCCATGAGGGAGTTCAATCTCAGACCCCTTGCCGGACTGCATATCGGTTTTGGTCTTGCCGGGCAAATTACAAAGGACAAATGAATTGTATGTTAGACGTTAGATGAAAGACATGGATAGATAATGAGAATTCTCACTTGGAACCTTGGATATTGGCAACATAGTTCGCAGCACGATAAGGCTTGGGATTACTTATGTAATGATATCAAGGCTGATATTGCCTTATTACAGGAAGTGAAACCGCCTTCTTGGCTGCCTTGTCATACAATCGTTTTTGAGGAAATCACTAGGGGCTGGGGTACTGCAATCTACATCCCATTGCTTCCCTTATCACGGGGGTATCTTTCACGTTACCCAGGACGTGTCGCACTTGCTTACACCATATTAGATGGTGATTTTCCACTGTTCATTGCAAGTATTCACGCTCCGATCATCAACGGGCACGTTTTCCCGCATCTCAACAACATTTTTGCGGAACTGGAATCAAAGAAGCACGTGAGTAGCGCTGTGATCGGTGGTGATTTGAACTCGGCTCGTCTTGCTGAAAAGGTATGGCCGGGCAATGGGCATGGTCCTTTTTTTGAACGAATAGACAGCGGAGATCCTTGGATTGACTGTTGCCGACGGTTTAACACTGTGGAGCTTCAAACCTTCTTCCGGGACACATGCGTGTATCCATTCCAAGATGATCACATTTTTGCAAGTCGCGATTTGTCGGGTTGTATTAGAACATGCAATGTTATGAATAATGATCTTACCCGTAGCGTAAGCGATCACATTCCGCTGATAGTAGAACTTGATTTATCATGCGAGAATACAACCGTCTAATAACCGGCTGGAAACGATGCGGAAGATCGCGCGCTTCAGCCGTAGCGTTATATATTCTCAATTTGCAAGATTCCTCTTGAAGTTACCCACGCCATTTGGGTATGAAGACGCCAATTTTTTAACGTGAAATAAGGGGTGTGTAAAGATGGTCAGAGTTGCCATTATGGGCGCAACCGGCGTCGTTGGGCAGGAGATGTTAAAAACCCTTGAGGAGAGACATTTCCCATGCGCGAGTTTGAATCTTCTTGCCTCCCATCGCTCCGAAGGGAAAAAGTTTCCCTTCCGTGGTCGCATGATTGAGGTGGAGATTCTGAAAAAGACCTCCTTCAAGGATGTGGATATTGTCCTTGCATCAGCCGGTTCCTCCATTTCTTTAGAGTTTGCGCCATACGCCGTCAAGGCGGGCGCTATTGTCATTGATAATACAAGCGCCTTCCGGATGAAAAAGGATGTCCCCCTCGTTGTGCCGGAGGTCAATCCTGAAGATATCAAATGGCACAAGGGCATCATCGCCAACCCGAACTGCTCAACCATTCAGATGGTGGTGGTGCTCAAGCCCATTTATGATGCCGTTGGAATCAGGCGTCTTGTCATCACAACATTTCAGTCTGTTTCCGGGACGGGCGCCGAGGCAATTGATGAACTGTTGACACAGACCGCGGAGATAATGGATTGATGCCCCGTCACGCATAAGGTTTATCCGCACCAGATTGCCTTCAACTGCCTGCCCCACATTGACGTCTTCCTTGAAAATGGTTATACTAAGGAAGAGATGAAGATGGTTAATGAGACGCGGAAGATTATGCACGCCACGGAAATCGGCATCACTGCGACCACTGTGCGTGTGCCTGTCATCCGTGGCCATAGTGAGAGCGTAAATATTGAGACAAGGAAGAAGATAACCGTGAAAAAGGCGCGCGAGATTCTTTCCAGAGCACCAGGCGTTGTTGTTGTGGATAACCCGTCAAAGAATGAATACCCCATGCCGATTTATTGTGATGGGAGAGATGAAACCTACGTGGGGCGCATCCGTGAGGACGATTCAATTGAGAATGGTCTGAACCTCTGGATTGTGAGTGACAATCTGCGCAAGGGTGCGGCGCTCAATGCCGTCCAGATTGCCGAGCAGTTGCTGGAGCAGGGGCTTGTCAAATCGAGAAAATAGTTTCCCACAAAACTCGCTGATTATTTTTCAGCGCGTTCTGAATGGTCTGCAATTTGATTAATCTTATATCAGACCGATGAGGTCGAGGGCTTCGCGGATGTTTCCCGCCCCGATAATCTCAATCCCCGATGCCTTGTTTTCCTTCTTCAGGTGAGTTTTGGTGGTCAGGCAACGTTTAAAACCGAGCCGCTCTCCTTCGTGAAGGCGCCGGTCAAAGTGCGTCACGGAACGAATCTCTCCCGAAAGCCCGACCTCTCCGATGATAAGGAGTTCCGGGTCCACCGGTTTGTTGCGGAAACTGCTGACAATGGCGACAAGGGTTGCAAGGTCAGCCGCCGGTTCCTCAATCCGGATGCCTCCCGCCGCATTGACAAAGACATCCTGGTCAACAAAAATCAGCCCCAACCGCTTTTCGAGCACGGCAAGAAGGAGCGCCACACGTCGGGCGTCAATGCCGGATGTGGTGCGGCGGGGTGCGCCGAATCCGCCATTATAACTCGTGAGCGATTGCACCTCGATGAGGAGTGGGCGCGTGCCTTCCAGCGTGGCGCAGACGGCTGACCCGACACCGTCCACAGGACGCTCCTCTAAAAAACAGGCAGAGGGGTTGGTTACCTCCATTAGTCCATTCTGAGTCATTTCAAAGATTCCAATTTCATTTGTTGAGCCGTATCGATTTTTCACGGCGCGTAATATGCGGTAAGTGTGGTGCCGTTCTCCCTCAAAATAAAGGACAGTGTCCACCATGTGCTCAAGAATGCGCGGTCCTGCAATGATTCCCGCCTTCGTGACATGTCCTATGAAAAAGATGGGGATGGTCAGGCTTTTTGCCTGATAGAGGAGACGGGCGGCGCATTCCCTGAGTTGTGAAATGCTCCCCGGCACGGATGGCACCTCCGGGGCGTATTGCGTCTGGATGGAATCAATAATCACAACGGCGGGCTTCATTTCCCGCAGATGGGATGTCACATGGTCAACCTGTGTCTCAACCAGGATGTTAAGATTGCTGTTAAGCGACCCGAGTCTTTCAGCCCGAAGTCGAATCTGAGCCAGAGACTCCTCGCCGGTGACATACAGTGTGGAAAGTCCGAGATTGGCGCTGTAAGTGTAGAGGACCTGAAGCATGAGTGTGGATTTGCCGATGCCGGGTTCGCCGCCTATCAAAATCACAGAGCCGGGCACAAGTCCCCCTCCCAGGATGCGGTCGAACTCGCCAATTCCTGTCTGGAGGCGCACCTCGCCCTCGGCGGGGATTGCTGTGATGGGAACCGGTTTTTCAACGGAGAATTCTTTCTGCCCGCTGGAGATCTGAACCTTTTCCTCCTGAATCCTGACCTCGCGCAGGGAATTCCACTCCCCGCATGACGCACAGCGTCCATCCCAGCGCGGCGATGAATTTCCGCACACCTCACAAACAAATTCCACCCTGCTTTTTGCCATACGCGCCTTCCAATATCATTTATTTAGTTATCAGTAATTTCAGATGTGCGTTGTAAAAGACGCCATCTTTGGATTCTCAATCCGTTTATAGTCCTCAAATGAAATCTTGATGATATCGTGATGTGTCCCCGCTTTGAAGACAATCTCCCTGTCATCAGCAATGGATTCATCCACAATGGTATTCACATCATAAAGTTTTCCCAGCGGAGGCATTGCGCCCGTCTCACAATCGGGGAAGAGAGAGGAAAATTCCTCCTCATGGGCGAGGGTAACCTTCTTCCCCTCAAAAATCTGCCTGAGGACTTCAAAATTAATCTTACATGTTGAGGGAAGAACAAGCATCACCAGTTCACCATCAACTTTTGCCATAATTGCCTTGACGAGTTCATTTCCCTTGATATGTGTGACGGCGGCAACCTCCTGGGCGGTATAGACAGTTGTGTGTTCAATGACATCATATTTGATACCGGCGGCGTCTAAATATGTTTTAACCTTTCGCGACGGCATATCCCCACCCCCTTTCTTTCAATTATTTGATTTTTAGTAACATTCAGGTGAAAACAGGGCAAGGAAAATCAGCAATATAGATATGCTTTTATAAAAGCAATTATGTTTTATTGACAGGGCATCTCCTTTGATGCGATGAATCAATTTGTCGGATGAATGAGTTGTAAAGGGTAGCGTTGGAGTCTAAAATTTGAGTGCGCTTGAACCGGGTGAGAATGTCCTTCATTCCGTGCCGAGCGTGGGCTTTATCTCCTCAAAGGCACTGCCGACGTATCGGTTGTTTTTCCCGATCCCCCCGCTGATGAAAGCGTCTCTTATTATCACAGACAGACGAGTTATTATCGTGTCATACTTGTTCGGTTTTGTGATTCAGAAATTCAGTTCATGGTATCCTGAACGCAGCCCTGAGGGCGAACTTGAAATTATCGAATCCGTGAGTTTGGGAAAAATGAGACTGATTGGGCCATATCTGGAAGTCGTGAGTTTCAACGACAACCGACCCTGGTATTATCGTTATCTTTGCGCCGCCCGTGTGCGCCTTCGCTTCTACATGAAGAATCCCGAACCTTTGTATGAAACCCTCTCCTCCCAATTAACGCCCCCTGCGCGAAAATATTACTAAAACTTTATTCTTGATTTCCAATCTGTCTCATGATTGAAAGGATTGTTCATTTTGAGAGATATTGATTATTCTGCAAGGGATGCGCTTATATTTATATGAGGATTTAGTCTATGCCTGCTATTTCATGGAACGAAATCCGTCAGAACGCCATCCAATTCTCCCGCGATTGGAAAGGCGCGGAGGATGAACGCGCCGAGGCCCAGACCTTTTGGAACGAGTTTTTCAATATCTTTGGCATCCGCCGCCGCACAGTCGCCTCCTTTGAGGAGCCTGTCAAGAGCCTGAAAAACACATATCATCGCATTGACCTCTTCTGGAAAGGTAGCCTTCTCGCCGAACACAAAAGCGCCGGGGAAAGCCTCGACAAAGCACAGTCGCAGGCCTTTCAATATATTCAGGAATTGATAAACACGAACCGCCAGGATGAAGTCCCCTGCTATGTCATCCTCAGCGACTTTAGCCGCATGGTTCTATACGATCTGGAACCCGAAGAGGGCGACATGGAGCGCGTCGAATTTTCCCTGACCGATCTGCACAAGCATATCAAACACTTCGCATTCTTTATAGGACAAAAGACCCATAAATTCGGCGAGGAGGACGAAGCCAACATCAAGGCCGCCGAAATCATGGCGCGTCTGCACGACGCCATCGCCGAAGGGCGTTACGATACAAAAGCCACCGAACGCCTTCTCGTGCGCCTGCTCTTTTGCCTCTTCGCCGATGACACTGGTATCTTTGAACCCGGCCAGTTCGAACTCTATATACAGAACCGCACCCGCGAGGACGGCTCAGACCTCGGCCCTCAGATCAACGCCCTTTTTGAAATACTCGACACGCCCGCGGAGAAGCGCTCGAGTTACCTCGAAGAAGACCTGGCCGCATTCCCTTATATCAACGGCGAACTCTTTGCCGAGCGCCTGCCCACGGCAAGCTTCAACCGCACCATGCGGGACCAAATCATCGCCGCCTGCCGCTTCGACTGGTCGCGCATCTCGCCCGCCATTTTCGGCTCGCTCTTCCAGGGCATCATGGACGCCAAAGAACGCAGGCAAATCGGCGGGCACTACACCTCCGAGCGCGACATTCTGAAGCTGATCCGCCCGCTCTTCCTCGACGCGCTCCGAGATGAACTCGAGCAGATCAAGAAGGACCAAAGGAAG
>JAPLSR010000451.1 GCA_026398545.1 Candidatus Sumerlaeota bacterium
TATCCGGCGGGAGGTCATTCGGAAACTGCTTCAGGAGTCCTTCCTTTGTGGTTGCCAGTTGCCCCTTCGGGGGAAATGGATAGCGCGGCTTCCGGGGGATTTCAATAAACACATCGCCAGGGCTGATTGTGCCGTTTGTCGGGTCATAGAGAAAAGCCGCCTTGTCATCTTTATTATCCGGTCCGACACTGTAAACCACGAAGGGGTCTCTGTTTGCAATAAAGCGGAGCGGGGTTCCTGTGAAGGGGTCTTGCGGAGGTCCCTCCGGCAGGAGAGGCGCAAAATCTGACGCCTCACGGGGGAACTCGCCGGTCTTTAGAAAGTTGTAGCGCGCCCCAGCGCCGGCAAGAAGCAGTCGTGACATAGCCCTTGGCCTATTCCAGCGAGCTTTTATCTCCTGATAATTCGAATCCGCAACTTCATTCTGAGCATCACATCGCGGGTCTTCAAAATATCTAAAATCATCCCAGTGAAACGCCTCATCCTTTATCCTCAATTTGCTGATGGTTTCAAAAAAGGTTTTGACCTCCTCCGGCGTGCGGCAGGCGTTTGCGAGATAAATCTCCATCCCGCCACAAGTGATGGACTTCAACGAAACACCGATGAAATTGCTCACAAGAGTCGTCCTGCCGCAAAACAACTGTCCAAACCGGTAAGTCAGAGTCAGGAGATAGAATGCCCTCTCATTATCGCCCTTAAGCATTGCAAAAATCGCCTCTGTGCGCAGAACCTTGGTCTGCACCTGAGCTGTTAGAAAATTTGGAAATTCGGTGATTAACCCAATTGTTGGAGGATAAACAGGCATGGCATTTCCTTTGCAGGCGACAGCCTTTTTCATGAGAGATTCAAAAGGGTCCTTTATCCCGCCTGAAAGGCGGAGATAATCCGCGGCATTCTGATGTTCCGCGCTGAGCCGATGCGCGGCAATGCCCCGCTCCATAAACCTCGGGATGCGGGAAAGAAAGGGATTTCCCGCCTTCTCTAAGTCGGAGCGCCAGAGGTTGTGTTTCTCCGACAGCTCATCCCATTTTTCATTACGCATCAGGGCATCAAGATATATTACACGGATATATTGGTCATCTGGGAAATCCTTTAAAAGCGCGGCCGCCTTGCCGAGGGCTGGTTCATAATCAATGACATTCTTACTACCGCCAATGGCAAAGTAATACTCAGCAACACGCCCGTCATTAACCCGGTGCAGACAGGAAGACAGAGGAGTTTTTAATGTCACAATCTTCTGTAAAACTTCCGTATCTGTCGCATACGCATCGCCAACAAACGCACCCACAAGGTCCCAGTCGCCCGCCACTTTTATGGAAGGCTTATACTTTTCCATCGTTACAATTTTACCATCACTCACATAAATCAGGTTCATTGAGTCCTTGTCAGTCATGACCTTAATATTATTCCTCTCATCAGGGAGCGTGAGCAGTTCCGAAACGCCAGCGACAAGATATGTGCCCACAATGTCCTTTGCTTCAACCTGTTGCCCCACCGCGCCAGAGCATATCAGGGATAGAAGAATCCCGGTCAAAATAATGCCGCATTTCTTTTGCCACATAATCATCTCTCCTTAAAGATTATAAAAGTTTGACGGATTCTCATGAAAAGGGTTGACCGCCGTCAAGGATATGATGGAAAAACGTTGCCTTGCTTTTCACCAACTCGCATTGAAGATGTATATGATTTCTCAAAAGGAGAAAAATGTGATAAAGGGTATTCTCACCATATTTTTCAGTCTGATATTCTTAACCACATACGGGGTAAATCCACCTTCATCTGGTGCAGGCGCTGTCGCCCAGAAACCGCCCGTTTTTGACGCCGCACTCGCCGAATGGATGAATCTCCTTCCCGCAGTGCCATCCGTGGGACAGAACGCCGCTCTCACCGTTAGAATCGGCGCCCCTTTCCGCTCACTGCCCCTCTACGCCTTCTTCCGCTCCGGCGAAAAGTCCTTTTCAGTGACGCTCCTTGACGACGGCGCACACGGGGATGAAAAACCAAATGACGGCATCTACGCCTGCTCCTTCCCGGCGCAGGACACGCCGGGGCTCTGGACATGCGTCATCACAGCTGGTAATAGCGGCGCCTCACAGATTTTCAGCATCCCCCAGGTCTTTGCCGTGAGCGCAAAAGGCACAGAATATCGCGCCCTCTGGGCGGACTCATGGAATGAGGGGTTTCTGACGCGGGAACAGGCGCAACAGTTTGTCAGGACTGCGCGAGAAGCAAATTTCAACGCCCTTATCATCGAGGTTCGCAAGGTCGGCGACGCCGCTTACGACTCCCGCATTGAGCCCCGCGCCACAAACCTTAAAGACCCCGCCTTCGACCCATTGAAATATGTCATAAGTCTCGCCCATGATACAACAGGCGGCAAAAAACGCCTCGAAGTCCACGCCTGGGTCGTCGTCTATCGCATCTACAAGGGAAGCCCCAAATTCGGATTCCCCAGAGCGCCCCACATCCTCGGGACACACCCCGAATGGGTGTCAAGAAATCATAAAGGAGATATCTTTGACGGGGAAACTGTGTATCTTGACCCCGGCATCCCCGCTGTCTCGGATTATACAATCAGCGTCTGCATGGACATCGCCACACGTTATGACGTTGATGGCATCAATTTTGACTACATCCGTTATCCCCAGGCTGGCTGGGGTTACAATCCCATCGCCCTCGAGAGATTCAAATCTCTTTATAGCCATAAAGACGCCCCATTGCCCTCCGACCCCGACTGGCGCGCCTTCCAGAGAGAGCAGGTCACTCAGTTTCTCCGCAAGGCATACGTCAAACTGACATCTATAAAGCCATCTCTCAAGGTCTCGGTCTGCACCATCGGCTGGGGCGACATCCCGAACGGAGATTTCAGCCGGACGGAGGCATATTCGGCTGGCATCCAGGACTTCAATGAATGGCAGCGACAGCAAATCTTAGACATCAATTTCCGCATGGGTTACAAGCGTCAGCAAAATCCGAAGGAAAAATTGCAGTTCTTAAACTGGACGCGCTTTGTCCTGGGACATCAGTATTTCCGCCTGACGCCCATCGGTCTGGGGGCATATCTTAATACACTGGATGATACCCTTGAACAGATTGGCGTCGCCCGCAAGGATGGCGCAAACGGCGTCGTTTTATATTGCTATAGAGAAACCAATAAAAGCAAGGTGCCCTCCGCGCAATTCTATCCGGCATTCCGGAAGAGGGCGTTCCCTGAATGGGCGGATGTGCCGCCGCTCGCCTGGAAGATCGCAGATGCGCCGGAGCTTCAGCGAAGGAGCATGGCAAATCCCAATGGGACATTTGCCGGAACGGTAACAATCTCCGGTCGCCCCGCCGATGGCGCAATCGTCTCTCTGCCGGAGTGCAAATTACAAACACGCACAGACGGCACGGGCTTTTTCGCCTTCACAAATGTCCCGGCAGGTCATTACCAGGTGACTGTGAATGGAAAACCCTTCGGCGCATGTGATATCCAGTCCGGACGACTCACATCCGTCTCAGTCGGACTCTGATA
>JAPLSR010000447.1 GCA_026398545.1 Candidatus Sumerlaeota bacterium
GGGTATGTGGGCTATGAGGAGGGAGGACAACTGA
The DNA here is from genome assembly GCA_026398545.1 of Candidatus Sumerlaeota bacterium. Taxonomy (GTDB): domain Bacteria; phylum Sumerlaeota; class Sumerlaeia; order MWCT01; family MWCT01; genus JAPLSR01. The sequence goes on from JAPLSR010000447.1 coordinate 35, forward strand.
CCGAGGCAGTGAGGCGGAAGCCATATTCCGTTGTCCTCTTTGACGAGGTAGAAAAGGCGCATCCCGAAGTCTTTAATATCCTCTTACAGATTCTTGAGGACGGACGCCTGACCGACGGACACGGCAAGGTGGTCAACTTCAAAAACACCGTTGTCATTATGACCTCCAATATCGGCTCGGAATGGATTGACCAGTTATCGCGCGCTGAATCCGGCATGGACATCGCCAAGAATATCGAGCGGAAAAACAAGCTGGCTGAACAGGTGCGCGAGGCGCTCCGGGCGCAGTTCAAACCTGAATTCCTGAACCGCATTGATGAGATTGTCATCTTTGATAATCTGACGCGGGAAGATTTAAGCAAGATAATTGACATCCAGCTGGAAAATGTGCGGGAGCGACTGGCGGTGCGGAATTTGACGCTGAAGCTGACTGACGCTGCGAGGGAGATGCTCGCGCAGGAAGGATATGACCCCGCCTATGGCGCCCGCCCATTAAAGCGAGCCATACAGCATCTGATTCTCGACCCGCTCGCTCTTGAAATCTTAAGCGGCAAATTCAAGGAGGGCAACATCATCAAAGCCGACGCTGATGGCGACCATCTCGTCTTTTCCAGAGCATAAATAGACACGCCGAGGTGGGCAGGGAACGCAGGTAATAAAATTAAGAGTTCCTGATTGTTTTGGTGAGATTTTGTTCAGATAAGCCTTCGTTCGCTCGCGGAGAGAGCCTTTGCCGCGGTTGTAACCCCAGATGAGAAAATTGGGGGCGCTTTCGGAGCTGGGCTGAATATCTGGCTGGAGCGGATTATCAGGTCGCCAGAACTCTTCGCCCCATTGGTGGGGTCGTATATGAAGGGGATGATTTCCTTCTCCGTGAAGACATCCGGCGATTCGAAGAGAAATGAGATGTCCCAGTCGTTGTCCGGTCCCTTTCCCACCAGGAGCCAGGCATTTCCGCCTGTATAAGGGTTCGTGAAAAAAGCAATCAAACGCCATCGATGAAGCATGGTCGTTCCCTTCAGTCGGGGTGCTTTATAGAATCTCAATGCATTCCGATAACACCTGCATTTCGCAGGACGTGTCGAGTTCGTGGAGAATCTTACGCAGGATATTCTCCACCGGCTCCTTGAGAGTGTTCATCGTGATGAAGGAGAGTTCTGCGCGGTTCCAGATTTCATTGTGGTCTGTCTCCGCAACAGCCACATTGTAATTTTTCCGGATGCGGAAGAGGTGCTTTTTGATGATGGAGCGTTTGTCCTTCAGGGAGTAACACCCTGGAAGGAGCAAGTCCACACGCAATAGCCCAATCAACATGTTTTTATTGAGATGCCCGAGTGTTCATCCGCCTGCGTGCCGATGACTTCGGCGGAGAACTCGGTGGTGCATCATCACCCGCCGAGCATTTTTTGATAAAGGGTCTCGTATTTTTTTGCTGAGGAGCCCCAGGAGTAATCCTGCGTCATTCCATTCGCCTGGATTTTTTTCCAGGGGATATTTTTCTGATAGGATTCAAGGGCGCGCCTGATGGCGCCCAACAGCGCCTCCGGTGTGTATTCCTCGAAGACGAATCCCGTCCCCGTTCCATTGGCAATGGTCTCAGGAGTGGCATCGATGATGCTGTCTGCGAGTCCGCCTGTCTTCCGCACAATCGGAACCGTCCCGTATTTTAAGCTATAGAGCTGATTCAACCCGCACGGCTCAAAGCGTGAGGGCATCAGAAACATATCCGCCCCCGCCTCAATCTCATGCGCCAGCCGATTGTCAAATGTGACATTGATGCCCGCCTTTTCAGGATAGTCCTTGCCGATTTTTTCAAACATTTCGTGATATCTGGTCTCACCGGTGCCGAGGAGGATGAACTGGATATCCATGCTGAAGAGCTGGGGGGCAATCTGGGCGATGAGGTCAAATCCCTTCTGGTCAGCCATTCGTGAAATCATGCCGATAAGGGGGACATCCGCACGTTGCGGGAGATGATTTTTCTCCTGGAGCGCCTTTTTGCACTTCGTCTTGCCCGCCATCCGTTGGGGGGAGAATTTGCCGGGAATGAGTTCATCCACCGCCGGGTTCCAGACATTGTAATCAATTCCGTTCATAATGCCGGTGAGATGGTCGGCGCGGCAGCGGAGGACGCCATCCAGCCCACAGCCGAATTCCGGGGTCTGTATCTCCTTTGCATACGTCTCACTGACGGTGGTTATCTCATCTGAAAAGACAATCCCCGCCTTCATGAGATTGATGTCGCTATAATATTCCATCCCATCGATGGTGAAAACCTCCCAGCCCAGACCGATCTTTTCCAATGTATCGTGGTCAAATCTGCCCTGGTAGGCGAGGTTGTGGATGGTATAAAGGACCTTTATCCTATTATAGAACTCGTCAAATCTTAGGTCGGGGTGGTGCTTGAGATGGGCGGGAATGAGGGCGGTCTGCCAGTCATTACAGTGGATGATGTCCGGGTTCCACTCAAGTGCGCGGAGCATCCAGAGTGTGGCAATGCAGAAGAGGGCGAAGCGCTGGGCATTATCGGGATAGTCAGAGCCCGTTTCCGTGTAAAGCCCCTCGCGTCCGAAGTAAGGGTTATACTGGACGAAATAGACCGGGATATCGGTTCCGGGGAAGTTGGCGCTGAGAATCTTGGTGTAGTGGGTCACGAATTGAAAATGGACCTTGATTTCATTAAGTATGGACTTGAGACCGAATTTTTCATCATCGGTCATGAGGTATTTAGGTGTGGCGACGCGGACATCATGCCCGAATTTTTTCAGGGCAAGGGGTAGAGCGCCCGCCACATCCGCCAGCCCGCCCGTCTTGGCAAAAGGGACAACCTCGGACGAGACATAAAGAATCTTCACTGTATTACACCTTTCAAAAAAATTTTAAATAATAATCCCACAAGTGGGTTTTGAAAGTCAAGGAAAACCTACTTTGCATACAACCTTTCTTTCCGCCAATCAATTGAGAAAAATATGAATCGCAACCCTTCATTGCGAATTTACATCGCCTCGATGTGAATTTACATTGACCTGATGTAAACTTGCATTGGCCTGATGTGAACTTACATCGCTTTGATGTGAACTTACATCGCTTTGATGTGGACTTGCATTGACTTGATGTAAATTTACATTGGCTTGATGTAAAAACCCCCCGGACAGTTCCCGACAGCGTAACGGCCCTGCATAACCCATTTATTATGAATCATCCACGCCTCTTCCGGCGCGGGCATGGGAAAAAGCGGGGGAGCGGATTATAGCCGCCGCGCCCGCAGCCCCCCCCCATTTTTTTATGTGAACATCATTAATGAAAAGGTATTGACACAACCCAGAGGTTACAACTAAAAAATTTGCAACGATATAGAATTTTTGTGTTGTTTGCAGACACAAAAATGATTTTATATAGATGAACACGAGGCCAATTTGCCAAAATTCTGATTGGAGCAGGTGTCCTAAAATGTGTATCGCGGACGGTTACGGCGACTATCCCCGAAATTCCGAAACTCCTGAAACTTCGGTAACTCCGTCCCCGAAACTCGAGTCTTTAGGCGTGGATTGAGGTGTTTTGGACGGCCGTAGTTCGAAATTTAGTTTTCATGGAGGCAAACATGGACACGAATGCCGGAAACGCATCGACCGAGGCCAGTCCCAAGCCCGATGGCCGGGGCACAAGTGGTGCTTTGGGGCAAAACCCGCCAAGCTTGCCCAAACAGTGGTATGTGTCACGTGGAGGGACGCATCAAGGCCCTGTCGCGATAGATCAGGTTGTTGCCGCGATCGGGTGTCGCGAGCTGGCCTTGACGGACTTATGCTGGAAAACCAATTGGCGCCAAGGGATCGAACAATGGACGCCGATTGGGGCGGTGGCCGAGATCACCGATTATTTGCGTGCGTGCGGCGGCGGAGGGCTTTCGCAGCAGGAGATCCTTGAAGGGATGCGAAAGGCGCAGGACTTGGCCATGCACTACTCAAATCTCGCCATCCAGCGAGTGCGAGAATTTGCCGACAGCAAAAACGTCCAAAAAATGAAGAAATTAAGCCAGGAAGCCACGCGCAATGCCTTCACCGCCTTCATGCTTTTCGCAATCAACCCTATGGCCGGACTCCCCTTGGCTTATCAGAAGCTCGGCAAAAAAGGGGCGTTGTCGGCGGGTATTGTGTTTTTCATCATTTACGAAGCGGCAGTGCTGATCGCTGCTAAAGTCGCAGGCATCCAGTTGGCGGCAGGGGACTGGTTCAATGCAGCCGTTGTATTGGCCGTTCCGTTTGCCGCCGTCGCGCTGGTCAGCATGGGTTTGCGGCTGGTGTCGAGCAGCCGGGAAACGTTCCATGCGGAAATCTTTTTTTCCGGCGCCGCCTTCCTTTCCATTGTCATTTTTGCCTTGATCGCTTACATGGCCTCCGGAATCAATCCCTATTTGATTGTGCCCGTGGCCATGTTCGGGGCATGTTATCTCATTTTACTCTTCTATTCTGCGCATACTCGAATTTACAGGCTCTCGGAATCCGTGGGGACTTTTAGCGTTCCGCTGATGCTCATTCTTGCAGCCTGGCTGACCTACAAGGTTCTGGGACGGATGTTCGCGAGCCAGTTGGGAAATCTGGAACAATTTCTCAGATAGCGAAAAGGATAATGGCCATGATGGCAAAAACTGATCCGCCTAACGGCGCGTCGGCAGGCCTGGAACAAAGCGACAAAGCCGCCGAACTGGAAACGGGCCAGGACGACATCAAGAAGGCCGTCGCCTTGGCCAATCTGGGCCAAGGCAAAGAGGGCATTCGATTGCTGCAGCCACTTGTTGCCGAGAATGATAAAAGGCCCAACACGCTGGCGGCGATGGGCTTTTGTTATGAGCAATCGGGCGACCTGGCCTCGGCCATTTATCTCTACGCGCAGGCCATTGCGCGACAACCCCAAAACAAGGTCGTGCGAGAACTGCTCGAATGCGTCAGGGAAAAACATAAAATCCAGATCGAGGAGGCCGAGAAAAAGAGGCCCGGCAATATTAAGATGATTCTGGCGCTGGTTTTACTCCTCGTTGGAGCGGTGGCCATTTCGGTCATCGTGTTTGATGAAATCAACGAATTTTTCTACATCGTCTTTGACGTTCGATTGATTCAATACTTTCCGTTTGTCGTGGGGGGAGCGGCCGTCATGGAGGGGCTTGCGCTATGGTTGCTGACCGCGTGGCTCGTTAAAAAACTGCGTCACCACAAACTAATGAAACGGCTCAAGGGCGAAGACTTCGAGGATGGCCGACACCGTGAATGCTGGCAATGCCAGCTCAGGTATTCCAAAAACCTGCGAGAGTGCCCTTTCTGCGTCGCGCCGGGCCAGAAACCAAAGATAAAGGCAAAAAAGGAATCGATTCCGACCGGTCCCCCGCCGTTGCCCATGACGGCTATCGCGCCGATAGGCGGGTTAGAAGAGTTGGCGGCGCAGATTCCCCCGCCGTTGTCAGCGTCCGCCATGGCCGCCACGGCGCCCGGCGAGGAAATGGGGATTGGCACGCAACCCCCCCCACCTTTGCCAATCTGCGACGTCCCGGGAGATTCGGCTGAGGAACCGCCCCCGCCCCCACCACCACCGCTCCCATTAATTTCCATGCCGCCGCTGCCAAGCCACGCAAATGGAGAAGGCGCGTGGAGAGGAGTTAGGCGGAGAGGGCCGGTCATCGCGCTGACAATTTTGATTCTGGGCATGGCCGGATATATTCTGACGCAGGTCAACAGGCCGAATTATCCCGAGCCCATCCGTAAGGCCCATGCACTCTATGATAATGGTCAATACGCGGAGTGTTACCGTGTCTTGCTGAACTATCTGGACCTCAAGCCTCCATTCTCCCAACAAGTGAAGTTGCCCCTGTTTGGGAAGAACGAAACCCCCTTCAGCGACTCCAGCGAAGCAGAACACAAGACTCCCCCTCACCCCGAAGCTTACTTTCTTCTCGCCCAATTGACCGTTTGTCATGAGCTTGAAATGAAATGCCAGATGATCCCTGAGGAAATAGAAAACAATCGATATGTGGAGAATAATACATTTGAGTATTTATCATTGGCGACGCAAGCTGACGCGGCCTATAAAGCCAAGGTGGTCAAGCTTTTATCGCAGGCCATTGATGATTGTTTTGCCCTCAAGGCCGATGCGATCCTGAACCGAACGATGAAAGCATGTTCAACATTGATCGATTCTCGCCGCTATTCAGAGTTTTCGAAGGCCATCGACATGGTGATTGATTATACAAACGATGCCCCCGGAATAATCCAGGCCTTTTCCCAAGAGCTGGCGAAATACGATAAGAAACGCGCCGATGCCTATCTGGAAAAATTTAAAGAGACGAAAAATCATGCAAAAATCGATACTCAACTTCTGCGCAGCCAAGTCATGAGAGACATGCTTCCATTATTGGAGCGTTCGGTGGCCGGATTAACCGCGCAAAATGCCCCTGCCGTGTCCGCAGGCATAGGCCCAATGACCGAGCCAATCAGGCTCGTCGAGCCTTTTTTCGTGCAGGAAACGCTGGAAGACGGAGCGGCCAAGGTTTTCGCGGAAATGTTCCGTGCAAATAGCCGGCTTTTCGACCCACGGCAGGACAAATCGCTCGACAATCTGGAGCTGCATACTGCGGTGAGTTACACGGATGGCCGATGGGATCGGCTGATGGATCTCGCGCTGCTTCAGCCCGGCCCGTGCCTGCCGATCGTCCTCAAGGAGATTCCGCAGAACGGCCAAATGGCAGAAAGCTTGATTCGCCGCCTACGAATGGGGGAGGAAGAGGTTTTGAACGCCCATGAATTCAACAGGGCCGATGCTAAAACGGCGCGTCAGACAATAGTCTATAAGGAGGTCCACGAGAAACTGCTTTCTCTCGTGCGCGATCGGTTTATTCAAACCGTCGTTGAGCACGCCCAGAAATCCCCAACAAAGGATTTCATGACTTACCTGACGCAGGCTTGGCCCGGCGCGCACCTGGGCGAAATGGCGCAGACTCTCATTAGGCTTCAACCCGACCTGTTTCAAAATGACGATTTCTTGTTCGCGTTAGCTTGGCAAAACAAAATGTTTGGCGCCAAAGGGAATGCGATGGATTGGCGATATGCCTACAACGTTACTGCATACGACTTGGGGATGTATCTTCAACAATTTCCTAATGGCCGTTACGCAAACCTGGCCCGCGCCAGATAATCAGGGTAATTAGGGACATCCAATGAACAAATTCACTTTCCATGGATGCCGGTTATTTGAATGGGGGTTCTATCGCGGCTGATCCTTAGTCATATTTGCGAAATTTTATCTCCCATGCGGGTTCATCCAACGACTCGATGCAGATTTTCCGATGGTCGTTTTCCTCAAAAATAAAGGAAATATGAATATAGGGCCGGGGTATCTCGCTCAAAAATTTTTCCGCCCATTCAATGGCCATGACCCCGCCGTTTTGAACATAATCGTTAAATCCGATGGAATCAAGATCGTCCGGCGTTTCAAGCCGATATAAATCTATGTGGTGAAGCGTCAATCGCCCTGAGTAAGTTTTCACCAGAACAAATGTCGCGCTTGGTGATTACATCCCGGATTCCAAAGCCATCCGCCAGCCCCCCATCTTGGCATAAGGGACAACCTCGGAGGAAACAAACAATATTGTTTTCGCAACTTGACAATACCCTCACCGGTTTTTTATCATCTTTTTCCGAGATGATGCGCTGATAGATTTACATAAGAATGCGGTTTAGTCCAACAGATTTTTTGTGTCTGCAAACAACACAAAAATTCCATATTGTTAGGTGAGGCCAATAACAAAGGAAAACGCGATGAGAACCAACGCCTTTTACGCCTTTTTCAATAGCCCCGGCGCCCCCGTATTCTTGCGGATTCTTGGCGGGCGCCAGATTTTTAGATCCTTCCGCGCAGTTTCTTCGTTGTGATAGATAGAGGGAAGGAAATGCGAAACCCCGTTGGAGAATGGAAGTGATGGTGACAGAGCCGGAAGATGTGCAGGCCGGCACAGCGCAAAGGACGACACCAAGCGCGTGGACATCGGGTTGGCCCCAGTCGCCTCCTGAGTTCGAGGCCCTGATTGATGTGTTCCAGGACCGGCTTGTGCGTTACGCATTCTGCCGGCTCAGGGACGTGTGCGATGCCGAGGACGTTGTGCAGGAGGTCTTCCTCAAATCATACACACACAGAAATAAACTGCGCAACGTCTACCCTGTCGCCCCGTATCTTTACCGCATGGTCGCGAACATGTGTATCGATCTCCTGCGCCGACCCAGACCCATCATTGTGCCGATCGATGAGATCAGGGCGGAGGATATGCCTCACGTGCGCTCGGTGGCCACCGAACGTATCGTCGCGGCTGAGCAGATCAAGCATGCAGACGAACTGCTTGCCCTGCTGCCCAGACGCCAGGCCGAGGTCCTGCGTCTGCGCGTTCTTGACGATCTTTCGCTATCAGAGATCGCTGAGATGCACGGATGCTCGCTCGCCACCGTCAAATCCCGCCTGCGGTACGGAGTTGCCCGGCTCCGCAGGATTCTTTCTCGGGGAAAGGAAGGAACGCTATGAATTGCCGTGAGTTTCTGAAGCGAATACCCGAACTGCTCGACCGGGATCCGGACCCGGCTGTGACAGACGATCTGATGAAGCATGCCGGCGTCTGTCAGAAGTGCGCAGCCGAACTCGAAGCCGCCATGAGCGCTCTGTCCGCCGTTTCTCCCTCCCTCAAACTCAACGCCTCACCAGGCCTAAAGGAGCGAACGATGAAACAGATTCTGACACTCGATTCACAGCCAAACGCAATCAGACCAGCGTCAACTGGGCGCAGGACCTCGATTGCCCACCCTTGGCGCTACGTGCTGGCAGCCGCGGCGATGCTTGCCATACTTGCGGTATTCACCTTCAAGGGCGGCAGCTCCAATGCATTTGCCCAGGCCATGGAGCAGCTCCGAAAGGTGACTGCGTGCACCTACACACTCACCACGATGATGGAGGGCATGCCGAAAATACAGATGAAAACTTCCTACAAGGAGCCCGGGCGGATGCGCATGGAAGCCTCAGTGCTGGGGATGTCCAGTGCCGCCACCTCAATAATCGACGCCAACAGTAAGAAGCTCGTTGTGCTGATGCACCCCTCGAAGCAATGCCTCACCTACAATTTGACTGGAAATACCACAGCCCCGCAGCAGGGCTCAGAGCTGGGCCTCTTTGAGGGACTACGCCGAATCTCGGACTCGGGCGCCCAGCCCATCGGGACGAAGGAGATCGGCGGAATCAAGGCAGTGGGATTCCGCGCAAGCATAGCCGGCATGTCCTACATCATCTGGACAGATCCCGGCTAAAAGCGGATCATGCTCGTAGAGTATGAGAATGACA
>JAPLSR010000121.1 GCA_026398545.1 Candidatus Sumerlaeota bacterium
TACACGCCGGCGTTAGTTCATTTCAAAGCCCTCTTGAAATATCTTCCAAACAGTGCAGAGGTTCACTTTGAGATCGGGTCAACTTACTCCATGAAGGGGGATATTGCCTCTGCATACAGGGAATTCTCCATAACGCTGAACATTGACCCAAAAAATCAGCTTGCCAAAAAGGCTATCTCTGCATTAAAAATGCGTCGATGAAATATACAAGTTGAATAAAAGGGTAATTAATCTTGAAATCGATTCTTGACCTCTTATTGCATCAATATTTCATAATTGATGAGCCCAAGGTGGATATATTTAATATTCCACGGGGCAAAACCGGAAACGAAGAAAATGAACCACAGCAAGATGATCTTATCACACTCATCAGCAACATTATGGTGGAAAACGAACGGCTTCAGGATATCCGGAGCGAACTGGAGGCGCGTACATCATCACCCGAAATTCTTGAAAGTTTTGTCAAAAGATTGCTGATTATTTTAGATGGATTTGAGCGCATCCTCAACCTCGCCCGTCAGTATCCTCAATCAGAAGAGATTGACAACTGGTTAAAAAGCGTGGAAACTGTTTATTATCGTTTATACGAAATACTTGAAAAAATAGGATTAAAAAGACTTGACACAATCGGAAAGAGGGTTAATCTAAATTACCATGATGTTGTAGAATATAAGCAAACTAAGGATTATCCCAATGAGACAGTGATTTTTGAAAGGCAAAAGGGATATTTTCTTAATGGAAAGCTTATCCGTGATGCGAAAGTTGTGGTCGCATATAATCCTTCCACACAATAAGAAGTGAATAGGAAAGGAGTGGGGTTAAAATATGGGACGGATATTAGGGATTGACTTGGGAACCACAAACTCGGTGATGGCAGTCATGGAAAAAAACGGTGCCGTGATTGTTCCTAACAGCCTTGGGGAACGCATCACCCCTTCTGTGGTGGGATTTACCAAATCAGGTGAAATCCTCGTGGGGAAAAAGGCAAAACGCGCCGCCATTATGAATGTGGGGCGAACAGTATTCTCCATTAAACGCCACATGGGAACCAACTATCGCGTAAGAATCGAGGGAAAGGAATATACACCCCAGGAGATCTCCGCCATGATCCTTCAGAAGTTAAAGCAGGATGCTGAAGATTATTATGGCGAGGAGGTTAATCAGGCTATCATCTGCTGCCCGGCGTATTTTACAGACGCCCAGAGACAGGCAACGAAGGATGCGGGGGAGATTGCGGGTCTGAAGGTTCGTCGCATCATTGACGAGCCAACTTCCAGCTCTCTTGCCTATGGCATGGACAAGGGCGAAGACCAGGTGATACTCGTCTATGACTTCGGCGGTGGCACATTCGACGTTTCCATTATTGAGGTTGTCTCCGGCGTATTCCAGGTTCTGGCAATCCAGGGCAACACCCATCTTGGCGGTGACGACTTTGATAAACGTATTGTGGAATTTCTCGTAGATGAATTCAAAAAGGCTCACGGGATTGACCTTTCAGAAGACCCTATAGCCATGCAGAGACTGAAAGAGGCTGCAGAAGAGGCGAAGATTGAACTCTCTGAGGTCAAGGAGTCCCATATCCTCGTTGAGGCTATCACCATGACGGAAAAGGGACCTCTCTCGCTTGATTACACAATGACACGGCAGAAACTTGAGTCCCTTGTCATGGACTTAATCGAACTTACCAGGTCACCTGTCAACCAGGCTATTGAGGATGCAGCGCTGTCACTTGACAAGATTGACACCATTCTTCTGGTTGGAGGCACAACCCGCATTCCCGCTGTGCAGCGCCTCGTCAAGGAAATCACGAAAAAGGAATCCCGGCGCGATATCTCGCCTGAGGAGGTCGTAGCCCTCGGGGGAGCCGTACAGTCGCTCGCCCTTGCACCCATAGAAGGGGACATTGAAGATACTCTCGCGGCACGCTATGGCAGGGAAAAGCCCGTTGTCATCCACATGACGCCCTTCTCACTTGGTGTTGGATTGGAACACGACCAGTATAGCGTCATCATTGAGAGGAATTCAACATATCCCACCGAGGCAAAGGATATCTTTACCACAACGCGTGACTTTCAGGAGGCAATCTCCTTCCCAATATATGAGGGTGAGGAGCAAATTGCATCCGAGAATACATTTCTCGACCTGCTGAGGATTGAGGGAATCACACCCGCACCGCGCGGCGTCCCACGGGTTGAGGTGACATTCAGGTTGAACCCTGACCGCATCCTGGAAGCCCGCGCGGAAGACCTTGCAACAGGTGTGGAGAAAAAAATCACAATAGCCGCCACAGATGCCAGACTCTCTGAATCCGAAAAACAAAGAATGGTCAAGGAGGCAAAAGACAGGGTGTCAAGCATGCTGCGCGACCGCATACAAGAAAACAGGGTTGAAGAGGCACAATCCATACTCAGCCGCGCAGAAGGTGTCCTGACATCCCACTCGGGTCATCCCATGGTCTCTTCACTGAAAACCAAAACCAATGAGCTCCGGACGCTGATGCAGGAGGGTGGTGATGAGAAAAAACTGGGAGAAACGCTGGATGAGGTGAATCGACTGGTTACCATTATGGAAACAGCCGCAGGATGAAATGGAAGAAATCCTTCCTCTATTAACATGTAAACATCTATGGAAATGGCCTGATGCGTCAGGCCGTTTCAATTTGAAGAAAAAATGATCTGTCCATACTGCAATACTGTCAACCGTGACGACCGCGAGGTCTGCTATTATTGCAATAAAGACCTCACCATGCTGCGCCTTATTGTGAATAAGGCAAAGCATCACTACAATCTTGCCGTGGAACACGCGGAACGCAATCGGTTTTATGAGGCACTGACGGAACTTCAGAACAGTCTTGACCTTGATAAAACCAATGCCAATGCCCATGTCCTGATGGGTACCATCTATGCCAAGCAAAAGAAGTTTGATGAGGCAATTCGGCAATGGGAGGCGGCTCTTCAGATGGACCCTTCTATCTACAAGGCTTACACCTATATCCCCAAGGCAAAAAAACTGGAAGGAACCATACCCATCTTCAGACTCCTGAAAATCACATTTGCCATCCTTGCGGTCTGCATACTCATTATTGGCATCCTGACATTTAAAAACCTTCGCCCGAATCCGTCAGAAGTCCTCTTGAATAATGCACTGAGTGATTATAAAAATAATCATTATGGCAAGGCGCTTGAAAAAATCGAAGAATCCAGTAAAAAATACCCTGCCTCCACTTTTACCCCGCTTGCAAGACACCTCGCAGACACCATCCATAAGGAGGTTGAGGAGCGAAAAATGGAAATCCTCAACCACATGTATGCAAGCGATTATCTGAAAGCCTTGAAGACGGGAAGTTCCCTGGAAAGGTTGAACCCTGACCCCGGAACAAGCCAGTTTTTAAAACTCCTCCGGGATGAGGCAAAATTCGCACTGGGAAAATATATCGAAACCCAACTCACTGAATATGAGAAAATAGGAACTGCGGTCGCCTCACTCAGGCAGGATATTGATGAATTCGCAAAATTCTTCCCCCGTGACAGTATAACTATCCAATTTCAAGAACGCCTGCGGGCAGTGCGGTTAAAGGATGCAAAGGTGGACGAAACTCTCCTGCAAAGGAAAATTGAAAATATCCTCTCCTTTGATGATATCACAAAGACGCTGGCAGCCCTCGAGGATTTCAACAGACAATATCCCGAATTCTCTCAGAAATCAGGCGTCCCGCTCAAAATCCGCTCCCTGAAACAAATCTTTATAACCGGCACATTGCTCGAAGCGGAACGCGCCCTTGAAAAAGATGACTATTCCCTCACCAGTTCAACCCTCGCCCGGATTACTCCACAGGATCTATCATCCTTTCCCCGCATCGCCCAGGAATATAACAACTTGAAAAAAACCTTCGCCAGACGGCAAAAGGACAAAGAAGGCAGGAAAGCACGGGAATTTCTCGCCAGGGTTGAATCCGCCTTGAAACAAAACAACCTTGACGACCTGCATGACCTCATTGCGCAAAAGGATTCGATCCATCTGACAGAAAAGGAGCGTGAACATCTGAACCGCATGGTTAAAACAGCAAGGGAGAAAACTGCCGTTACCTCCTATGAGGATATTATGGCAATCGGCATACCTCAAACCCCGAATGACCTTTCGGAGGCAGATGCCAGAAAAACCCTCTCCGTCCTCCCCGTCATTCAATTCTTCCTCCCCCCTGATATTGCCCACCAGGCAAAGGATAAACTCCTGTATCTCGCCTGCGCCTCACATCTGAGACTTGGAGAGGCGGAAAAGGCGCGCGAAATCTTTAATAACCTCCTGCGTGAATTCCCTCATAGCCCCTACCTCCCAATGGCCGCACGGATGCTCTATTACTGAGATTAATTGAATTGTATCTTAAAAAACTACCAATCCCATAAAATCACCGAAAATTTTTCTTGCAAAATGTAAAAACATCTTTTAAATTCAGCTTAAATATTATTAGAAAATAATCAAAATATATCTCAACCCTCTACGAGAAATCGCAAGGGGTTTTCAATGGGTAAACATCGCATCCTTGCTATTGATGATGAGCGTGACATCCTTTCCCTCCTGGAAAATCTGCTGGGAGATGAGTATGAATTTGTCGCCATGAGCGACCCTATCAAAACCCTGGAACTTCTTGAGGAAATTGAGCCCGATATCTTTATCATTGACATCATGATGCCAAGAATGAGCGGACACGAGGTTGTGCGCCGCTTACGCAGAAACCCCCATTACAAACAATCACCCATCATCTTTTTTTCCGTCATCACAGATCGTCAGGTCATTATTGAGTCCTATAAATGTGGCGTTGACTTATTTTTAACAAAGCCATTTACCCCTGACCGCCTGATTGATTCTCTTTATGCCTTCTTAAACCGCCGAATCATCCCTGTAAAAGCCAAAAAATATCCCCTCGATGAACTTAAGGTAAAATTGCTCAAACCATCTGAACCCCAAATACAGGCAGTTGAGAAGAAACCCGTCTTTGGTGACATCACCGAAAAGAAGACACCGGTGAGGACACAGGTTGTTCCCGCTCAGTCCAAATCACCGGAGAAACCCTCATTGTCTCCACCTGTGCACAAAAAAGCGTACGAGACAACAATGACAGCCACATTGCAACCGCCCTCACCTCCCCATACTCCATCACCAATGCCTGAAAAAAAACAGATTGTGCAGGAAAGAAAACCAGGCGT
>JAPLSR010000348.1 GCA_026398545.1 Candidatus Sumerlaeota bacterium
ATGGCGTGATTGGGGACTGCTTTTCATATTTATGGTATTCATCTTTATTCTCGAGGAAATCAGGAAGCACTGGGTTGCGAAAAAATTGACTTCATAAGACTTCTTCCTCTATCGCCATGCTATATTTATTCATGAAAAGAAGGCGATATATTTTGCCAGATATTGATTCCGGCTTGACAAATAAAAATACAGTTTTTTATCTTCCTTATCTAAGATGCTATATTAGCGGATAACAGATGTTATGAGTTTCTGATAGAGCGGAGTGTCATAGAAAGACATAATGAAAAACTCATTAAAAGGCGCCCTTTTTTCAGGTCTGGTATTTCCAGGTCTGGGGCAGGTTATTTTAAAACATTATAAGCGCGGTGTTGTTATAATGCTAATATCATCTGCCAGTCTGTTGATAATTATCATGAAAGCAGTCCAAAAAGCCTTTGCCATTCTTGAGAAGATGGATTTGGATAATGGCACCATAGATATGAATATGATTGTGAATGCCGCCAAACAGTCATCAACAATTTCCGGAGATTCCATCTTCACTCTCGCTTTGTTATTGTTCGCCTTCTGCTGGATTTTGGGGATAGTTGACGCTTATATAATCGGGAGGATAAAAGATAAGATTTCCCTTTGACTATAATTGACCCATTTCCTGCGGCGCATAGATGCAAAAAAAAATATTAAGAAATTTTTTGCGTCTTTTTTATGTTTTACTATTTAACTCCTTTCAGTAATACCACCTGCGCCTTCCCATAATTCCCTATATTCAGGACGATTTCTTTTTTTTGTAATATTCCTCCCGCAGGATGCTCATGATGTAAAAATCGCTGTAGTGGTCGTAATGATACATTGCCTTTCGCAGGAGACCTTCCTGAATAAATCCGGCCTTGATATAAGCGCGATAGCCCCGTTCGTTCTCCGTGGAAACGACTAACTGGATGCGGTTCAGGTTTAACTGTTCAAAGCCATAGGCGACCATCAGTCGCGTCACCTCGCCGCCGAATCCTTTGCCCCAATCCTTCTCATCGGCAATGCGGATGGAATAGACCGCGGCGCGGCTGACAAGGTCAACCCGATGGAAGGCGGTGATGCCGATGTCGCGCCCTGTCTCCTTTTCGCAGATGACAAACGGGATGTAATCCTGCCTGTCATATAAATTCTTAATGTCCAGCTCCTGACGGTTCGTGTTGGACGGGAAAGCGATGAAGAACGTCTCGCGCACCTCGGGCTGATTGTTGCAGTGGAGGAGCAGCTGCGCATCTTCCATTTCCACAGCACGCAGATAGACTTTTTCACCGACGATAAATGGATTTTTCATCTTTGCGACTCCTTTTCAAGAGATTCAATTCGCTTTTTGAGGTCACGTATGGTTTGCATCATTTCTGGGAGATGCTGCATTGCCATGACGATTTTCATGCCCTCGCGGGCGGGCATGGCAGGCGCGCCGAACATTTGTGCCCCGTCCGGGATGTCCTTGTTCACGCCGGATTGCGCCGCCAGCATGACATTATTGCCGATGGTCACATTGTCGCGGATGCCGACCTGTCCGCCGAAGATACAGCCGGCGCCAACCTTTGTGGAGCCTGCAATTCCCACCTGCGCCGCCATCATGCAATATGGACCGACCTTCACATTATGCGCAATCTGGATGAGATTATCGAGCTTCGTCCCGCGCCCGATGCGGATGACCTCAAATTTGAATCCATCGCTGCCAATCACAGCGCCCGGATGAAGTATCACATGGCTTCCAACAACACAGTCTGCCATGACGGAGACGCGCGGATGGAGGAGAGTTTTTTCCCCGATTGTGACATTTCGCCCGATGTAGCAAAGCGCCCCGATGATGGAACCATCGCCGATTTGCGCCCCATCCTCAATCACCGCCATCGGTTCCACAGTCACACCCTTTCCAAGCCGGGCAGATTGAGCAATGCAGGCAGTGGGATGGGTGAGACAGGTCGGTTTCGGCTCGGGGTAAAAAAGGTCCAAGCACTGTATAACCGCCTGCCAGACATTTTTTACCTGAAGGAGGCTTTTGCCCGGGAGTTCAAATCCGGCTGGCGTGATGATTGCGGCGGCTTTTGTAGCCTCCGCCTGGGGGCGGAATTTTTCAGATGTCACAAAGGAGATGTCCGAAGCACCGGCAGTCTCAAGGGTGGTTAATCCTGAAACTTCGAGGTCATCCACTGCAGATGGCGACATCTCCGCCTCAAGTTTTTCCCTCAGTTCACGCAATTTATATTTACTCATTGGAGTTCCCCTCAATTAAGGTTTTTGGGCCAATCATGAGCCCTTTTTTACTTTTTCCCCAACTTTTTGCCGTAAGCAAAGAGATTGCCCGCCTGAAATATCTCCATCTGTACCTGGGTGAAGGGTTCGCCCTTCATGGCGGCATTGCAACCGCACAGGCAGAGGATGACGCCACTTGCATAATCCACTTCGATAGTATCGCCATTTTTGATGCCGACATCACCGATGCCGGGACAGGTGAGGATTGGGAATCCAGCATTAATGGCGTTGCGTTTGTAAATTGCACCAAATGATTCGCCGATGATGGCGGTAATCCCGAGGGCGCGGAAACAATCCACCGCCTGATGACGTGAGGAACCAGCGCCAAAGTTGCACCCTACGAAAAGTATATCACCTGCTTTTGACTTCTGCGGGAAATCCTTCCACCCCTCAAGATTCCCGAAGGCATATTTCCCCATCTCCTTAATGTCCGTCACGGCAAGATGGGCATTATGATAAATCTGGTCTGTGTCAATATCACAGAGCAATTTACCATCAGGACCGGTTATCATCCAGACATGTCCCCTCACAACGGTCTCTCTGCTCATACTTCAAACCTTTCAAAAGTTTTCTGGGAATAATTCATAACCTTTGTTCTTTGCGATATGCAATCCTTTTCAATTATCATTGATACAAAATACTGGCATGGGTCAGTTTCTTCTTATGCGTCATGATAAAGTTGAATATCCTTGACATATAGCGGCTCTGTCCAGATAGAGTAAAGATGAATATGTGCAATCCAGCATATTATGTTTTGAATCTGTTACCCTGCGGATGAGAAGAAATGGCTCGTCTTGTCATTGAATCTGGTGTTGATGTCGGAATGGTTTTTCCCATTACCGCCATGTCTGTCACCATCGGGCGCAGTGTATCCAACGCCATTCAGGTGATTGACCGTAAGGTTTCACGGCATCATGTGGAGATTATTTTAAAGGACAATGTATATTATCTCCACGACCTTGGAAGCAAGAATGGCACCTTCATCAATAGCAAGCCTGTGACCAAGGATGTCCCGCTTTTAAACGGCGCTAAAATCACAATAGGTGAGACA
This sequence comes from Candidatus Sumerlaeota bacterium, assembly GCA_026398545.1. Lineage (GTDB taxonomy): Bacteria > Sumerlaeota > Sumerlaeia > MWCT01 > MWCT01 > JAPLSR01. Next base: position 3,338 of record JAPLSR010000348.1, read on the forward strand.
ACCCTGATTTATGAATCCGGACCTGAGGATGTTTCCAGTCTGGCGGATACAACCTCCAGAAACATCCGGATTGTGGAAGACACGGGCTGTGGTGAGCGCCTGGGTTCAGTTGCCGCCGGAAAACAGACCCCCATTGAACTTGAAGTTCCGAAGGATGAGGCGGGATTTCAAGTGGATTCAAAGAAACGCCTTGCCATCTTATATCAGGTTGCCGATGCCATCCGCAATATCCTCAATTTAGACGAACTCCTTGGGCGAATCATGAATATAATATATGAGGTGGTTCAGCCCGACAGGGGTTTTATCATGCTTCTGGATGAAACAGGCAGGGAATTAGTTCCCAAGGCAGTCAAGATGATGAATGAAGAGGAGGCAGGGGAGATTACCATCAGCAGCACCATTGTCCATCAGTGTCTGAGCGACCGCCTTTCCATCCTCGTCTCAGACGCTGCCAGTGACCGGCGTTTTTCCGCGTCGGAGAGTATCATCTTAAATAAGATTCTTTCTGCCAT
>JAPLSR010000124.1 GCA_026398545.1 Candidatus Sumerlaeota bacterium
TAGACCGCTTTCTCTCAACTTCTTGCCCAATGAGAGGTGGGCGCGAACCAGATTGTCCTTTGTGGCTGTATTGGACGGGTCAACCGCCAGTGAGCGTTTCCAGTTGTTGAAGGCATTGTCCACCTGACCTGAATTCAAAAGCGCCCAACCAAGCATGTTCATAATTTCCACATTCTTGTTATGCCCCTGGTGCAGTTTTTGAAGCTCCTGAACGGCATCCTCCCATTTCTGCTCCTCCATGAGTGTTTCAGCAATCTTGAACTGGGCGTTAAAATCATTCGGGTTGATCTTCAGAATCTCGCGGTATTCATCGATGGCGGAGGCTTTTTTTCCCTCTTTTCCCTCTTCCTGCTGAAGCACCTTTTCCCCAAGATGTCTGCGCACTTCAATGATGCAATTCCTTATATATTCATTACTGGGCTCCTGGTCGAGGATGGCATTCCATCTTTTCAGTGTCTCCGACCAATATTTTTGTGCCATAGCGGGGTTTGGAAGCCTTTCCGCCGCTATGGCAAGGTTATGGATGACGGGGAGATTATCCGGGTTCATCCGGAGTGATTTTTCCCATAGGTCAACAGCCTCAGCGAGAAGTCCATGCTGGGCGTAAGAATACCCAAGTGTTATATATGCGAAGATGAGATTATGTTTTGCCCGGATGTGGGTGGTGTCGAAGTCCATGACTTTCTGCCAGTCTTCAATAGCCTCAGCCCAGAGCCTCTTTTTGACTGAATGGTAGCTCCTTTGCATAAGACGAAGAATCAACATTGAACGGACATCAAGATTCTCCGGGCTTTTTTTCAAGGACTCTTCCTGTTTATTAATCTCATCCTTGAGCTCCTCAATAGGAAGACCTTCACGTTCCTCGGTTGTCAGGACAAATTCGCCTTTTACATGGTTGTAAATGTAGATGTCTTCCCTTGCCCTGCCGACATTATCCTTAAGGCGCTTGTAAGCATTCTGGATGACCATGAACTGTTCTGTATGTTTTTCGGGGTCGTAGCGCTTGACCATCTCAAAATACGCCTTTTTGATTTCCTGGTCAGAAGCGCCTTTTTGGAGATTTAATATGGCATATGGATTTTTTTCCGCCGGCATGAGGACTTGTGAACTCCTTTTATCGCCCGCAGATTGGTTGAAAACAGATTTCTTCCGTCTTTGCTGAACCCCTGAAGTTGTAAATTATTTCCCGAATATGAGTATTTATTAATCTTAATATCTATTTGAGTAGTCAACTGTTAGTCATCGCTGTCAAGTATTCTTTTATGGCATCAAGATTATTCAGTTCAAAGAATATTGACCTGTTTTTTCTCGCAAGGGGACATCGTTTCAGATATGACATGCCGTGTTTTCGGAACTCCTTGATTCCCTTTCTTTCCCCTTTTCGCTCAACCATTTTTTCAACATGGGAGATTGTATGTTGAATAACCTCGTCAAGGGTTGGTGTATCATTCATTCCCATGGGTATTTCACCCAGCGCCGCACGCGCCTGTCGGAATAGCCATGGATTCCCAATTGCCCCCCGACCTATCATAACGGCATCGCACCCCGTCTGCTCCATCATCCGCCTTGCAT
>JAPLSR010000277.1 GCA_026398545.1 Candidatus Sumerlaeota bacterium
GACATCCTGGGTTACTCCTTCTATAAGGGAAAAAAACTGACCGAAAACTGATTATTACACATTTTTTAAGATAATCTACTAAGGACATGTCAAGTTAGAAATCAAGAGAATTTTGAAAAAAATGAAAAAAGAATGTTGATGCTAACCTTATGATATTTTCTAAAATAAATTGGGGTATTCCCAGCAGGTTATCCTTTGGAAAAAAGGATTGACTTTGATGTGGATGGTGATAAAGAGATTATGTTTTTTTTCCGCTTGCCTCTCCGGGCGAAAATTTAATGGAGGTTCCCAATGGAAGACCTGAAAAAATACATCCGCGATATCCCGGATTTCCCCAAACCCGGCGTTATCTTCAAGGATATCACAACACTCCTGAAAGACAAAAATGCCTTTAACAGGGTGATTGACATGCTGATAAGGCGATATAAGGGCAAGGGGATTGAGAAGGTGGTGGGCGTTGAAGCAAGGGGTTTTATCTTCGGCGCCGCCCTGGCGCATGCCTTAAAGGTTGGGTTTATCCCCGTCCGCAAGGAGAAAAAACTCCCGCATGAAACCCTGAAAGAAATCTATGAGCTGGAATATGGCACGGATACTGTCGAGATTCACAAGGATGCCATCCAGAAGGGGGAGAAGGTGGTGGTGCTGGATGACTTGCTCGCCACAGGCGGGACTCTCGGCGCCACATGCCGGCTGGTGGAAAAACTGGGCGGAGATATTTTCGAAGTTGTTACCATTATTGAGCTTTCCTTCCTCTCCGGGCGGGAAAAGCTGAAAAATTATCGCTACTATTCAATGATTGTCTATTGAAAGCCATTGCGCAAAATAAAAAGGAATTGAGGGGGTATTTTCGTGGTCTTCTGGCGGGACTCGCCTCCGTTGAGAGGAAACTGGCGGATAAACTTATTTGTAAATCCCTTCTCTCCCTTGAGGAATTTAAGAATGCGCACAGCATTATGACCTATCTCTCCTTTGCGGATGAGGTGGACACCCTGAATTTTGCCCGGCGTGTTCTGGAATGTGGGAAGAGGCTCATTGTGCCCAAGGTGCAGACCCAAAAGAAGAATATTTTGCCATGTGAAGTCAAAAACCTTGAAGAGGGGCTCTTGCCCAGTCTTTACGGCATCCTTGAGCCGGATGAGTGTCATACTCATCCTGTTGAGGCAGGGGAGATAGATTTCCACGTTATTCCTGCCCTTGCATTGGACCGTTCAGGGTTCCGGCTTGGACGTGGCGGCGGGTATTATGACCGGTTTCTTTCTAAAATCGAGGGATATTTCTTTACCGTGGGCATTTGTTATAACTGTCAACTGGTGGAGGAACTGCCAAGGGAAACCTGGGATATACCGGTCAACTGTATTGTCACAGAGAATGGAATAATTCATTTGAATGATACGAATAGTGAGCAGACAACGAACAAAAGAGGAGGGGCATCATGAAGGTACTTGTCCTGAACTGTGGAAGTTCATCCGCCAAATTTCAGCTCTTTGAAACGAATCTTGAGGCTATCAAGGGTGGCACGGAGACATGCCTGGCAAAGGGGATTGTGGAAAAGATTGGAGAAGAGACATCAAGCCGGAAGATTGAATGCCTGGGGAAACCCGCCTTCAGGGAAGTCATTCCTATCCCCAGTCATACGGAGGCTATCAGGCTCATCCTTGAGATGTTGACCCATGCGGAGTATGGCATCATAAAGGATAAGAATGAGATTGATGCCGTGGGGCACAGGGTTGTTCACGGTGGAGAGACCTTCACCCATTCCTGTCTGATAGATGAGAGGGTTCTGGCAAAAATCAAGGAGTGCATACAACTGGCTCCGCTTCATAATCCACACAATGTCAGGGGATATGAGATTGCAAAGTCGCTTCTGAGTAAAACGCCCCATGTTGCCGTTTTTGATACCGCTTTCCATCAAACCATGCCTGCAAGATCTTTCAACTACGCCCTTCCCTATGAGTATTATGATAAAAAGAGCATCAGACGTTATGGATTTCATGGCACATCTCACCGTTATGTGGCGCGACGGGTTGGGAGGCTCTTCAATCTCCCCAAAGAGGCGTATAATGTAATTACTGTCCATCTGGGAAATGGCGCCAGCATTGCGGCGGTTCAGAAGGGAAAGGTTATGGACACATCGATGGGTTTCACGCCGCTTGAAGGTCTTGTCATGGGCACTCGCTGTGGGGATATTGACCCGGCAATATTGATGTATCTCATAGAGAGTGATGGTGCGGATGTAGTCAGCCTCAACAGGATTTTGAACAAGCAGAGCGGGCTGATTGGCATATCTGGCATCTCCAATGACATGCGGGAGCTGGAAAAGGCTTCTAAGGAAGGGAACAAACGCGCCGCCCTTGCTATTGACATCTTCTGCTACCGAATCCGAAAATACATCGGTGCCTACACGGTGGCGATGGAAGGGGTAGATTACGTTGCCTTCACAGCGGGCATCGGAGAGAATTCCGTTCTTATTCGTGAGAAATGCTCTGAGGGGCTGGAAGCCTTCGGGGCGGTGATTGATAAGGAGAAAAACAGGATGATGAATGGCAAGGAGGGCGTATTTTCTACGGATGCCTCAAAGGTCAAACTCTGCGTCATCCCGACCAATGAGGAGATTCTGATTGCGCACGACACCGTGGAAGCCGTCTCCGGCTTGCTGTAATTCAGGCGCGCATCAGAATTATGCTGTCAGGATTTCGGACTCGGCTGGAATCTTGTTAAGAATCACTTCTTTGAGGTTTACCTTCCGGCTGGCGTTGTCAATGTCAATCCCGACGATGTCGCCTTTGGCATCGAAATCCAGAATGACCCCCTCGGATATCTCCCGGCTCTCTGCGCTCGGCTGGGATGATAGATCAATATAAAGGGAATCAGTGTCCTTGTAGTAATTCAGTTTCATTTCTTGAATCTCCTGTCCGGAAAGGTGTTGTGAATTGTCTTCTTGTCATCCAGCGTAATGACGCGAAGGATGCGTCCTTCAAGTTCTTTGGGATTAAAAAAAGGGAATTTAGGGTGTAGTCTGCCCCCAGCCCCCACAGCTCCTTCGCACAGTGGCAAGAGCTATTTCTATCATCCGCTTCTGTGCGGCGTTTCTCAAATCTGCCTTTTCAGAATCGGCGATCAGAATGTGCTCCTTTCGGCGAGGGTTGTCGAAACAAACCAATATGCTGCCTCTGTCCATGCCGAAGTGCTCAGCCACTGCAAATGTTGTCGCCGTCTCCATATCAACCGCTGAAAACCCTTGCGCAGCCCACTTGTCAATGTCGGCGTTGCTTTCAGCAAACAGCGCAGAGGTCGTGTAGATTCGTCCTTTTTTAACCGCAACGTGACCCCGATCATCCTTAACCTCTTGAAAATCTAAGGTTGCAGTAACTTCCTTTCCGTCGAGTTTGTAGTACTGGGCTGCGCCCTCGCCGCAGTAGGCGCTCTGGGCAACGAAAATGTCCCCAGCTCCAAGATCGTCAGCTAATCCTCCGCATGTGCCGATCTGGATAACGAGATGCGTCCCAAGGACGCCGAAGATATGAGTGACTTCGGATGCCATCGGTGCTCCATAAACAGAAGCGAAGGCCATCACCACCCCACTTATATCCCCAATGAGGACATCCTCAATGACCCCGTTAGGAGATCCGACCTCCAATAGGTTGTCAAAAAACGGCTTCATTTCGACATAGCGCGTTTTCAGGTTGCGCGTGCCCCAGAGAATCAATGCCTTGGGAATTCGTGTTTCCGGTATCCTCAATATCGACATCCAGTCAGCTTTCTTTAGTTCCCGGAGCATACTCACCGTCTCTTTCGTATCTCATTGCAGCAAATGCCATGCGTCAGACGCGCGGGCTTCCGCGTCGACTGGACACAATGGTTGGGCTTATCACTCTTTCCATACTGGGGTTTTCCTGAACTCCGCCGCCAGTGACGTTTTCCGTTCGTCCGACAACCACGAGGACTCGATCGCATAGAGAATCACCCGGCAGATCTCCAGCTTTGTCCATCCACACTCTTGCTCAAGCAGGCGATATTCATCTGCGAGACTTGTCTGGAACATCTTCGGGTCGTCGGTATTCACCGTCACGACCAGTCCGGCTTCAAAGTACTGCCGAAGTGGGTGCTCACGAAGGCTTCCGACCACATTCGTCCGTACATTCGACACAGGACACATCTCTAGAGGAATGCGGTGTTCGACAAGGTATTCCACCAGTTCAGGGTCTTGCCAAGCCTTGGTACCATGCCCAATTCGCTCTGCTCCAAGTTCGCGAATCGCGCCCCAAATACTAGGAGCACCCGCAGCTTCGCCGGCATGAGCGCTGGTGTGAAATCCCATGGATCGCGCTTCCTCGTAGAGCCCCCTAAATGGAGCGGGCGGAAATTCATGCTCTGACCCACCGATTCCGATGCCGACAATACCGAGCTCTTTAACCTCTCTCAACTGCGCCAAAGTTACCATCTCAGATTCAGCCCCGTAGTCCCTGACCAAGTCCGCAACCAGGGCGATCTCGATTTCAGGGACTCGCGACAAGCCGGCACGAACAGCCCGGGTCACTTCCTGTACGGCAAGCCCGCGCCGAACAAAAAGAGAGGGCGAGACGAAGACTTCCGCATACCGGATGTCCTGCTTTGCCATGTCTCGAGCCGTCAGTTCGGCAATGTGCGTGAAGTCCTCATACTCACGCAGGAATTGATTCTTCCATGACCATGCCTCGATGAACTGGGGGAAATCCCTGTATTCGAACCGCTTAGTCAGAGTGGGGATGTCCGGAACGGACGGATCTCCGCCGTATTTCTGGATGAGCGTAAACAAAGCCGCATGAGGTATGGCGCCCTCCAGATGGACATGCAACTCTACT
>JAPLSR010000043.1 GCA_026398545.1 Candidatus Sumerlaeota bacterium
CCAGCACGCCGCACTCAATGCTTGCGCCCCAGAGATTAGAATCGATGCTGTATGGGCTTTTTTTGGTTGCCTTGACGGGGATATGGTGTCGCCTTGCGTATTCAATCTCCTCCTCGCGGGTCTTCAGTTCCCATTCCCGCAAAGGGGCGATAATCTTGAGGGCGGGGTCAAGGGCGCGTGCCGCCACCTCAAACCGCACCTGGTCATTGCCCTTGCCCGTGCAGCCATGAGCGATGGCATCGGCGCCCTCCTGGTGAGCAACCTCCACAAGCCACTTTGCCATCAGGGGTCGTCCAAGGCTTGTTGCCATCGGATACTCGCCCTCATACAGGGCATTTGCCTTGAGGGCAGGGATGATGAAGTCCTGGACGAATTCATTGCGGAGGTCTTTTATGACTAATTTTTTCGCGCCGATGTTCCTTGCCTTCTCTCCGAGTTTTTTTGCATCCAGTCCGTGGCCAATGTCAGCGCTGAAGCAGACCACCTCACAGCCATAATTCTCTATCAACCACCGGACAATGACAGAGGTGTCCAATCCTCCGGAATAGGCGAGGACAACACGTTTCACATCCTTCTTGCGAACCGCCATCTTGCAAAACCCTTTCTTAAGTTTACATGCGTCTTTTAGATTTGATAGAATCTTTTCCTTATATTTTCCGCATCAAACACCTGTCAAACAAAAATCTTGGAATTTGATGGCGGCAAACATCTCTGGAGTGAGAAATAAAAAGGTTGACAGGGGAATTTTTTCCACTTTTTTGTTAACTTGTTTTTAATTAAAATTATTTTTCGAAGGGAACGGTCTTTGATTGAGCGTTATACATTGCCGGAGATGAGGGCGCTCTGGAGTGAAGAGAGCAAATTTGCCACTTGGCTGGAGGTGGAGCTCCTCGCCTGTGAGGCATGGGCTGAGCTCGGCAGAATCCCGCATGAGGCGCTGGAATGCATTAAAAAGAAGGCTTCCTTCTCTGTGGAACGCATCCTGGAACTGGAGCAGGACCTCCGTCATGATGTCGTTGCCTTCACCACCAACTTAGCGGAAAATATCGGACCGGAATCCCGGTTTGTTCATATGGGTCTGACCTCGTCGGACGTGGCGGATACGGCGCTCTCGGTTCTCCTTGTGCGTGCAGGGAGTCTCATCCTCGATGCCCTGCAGGAACTGCTTCACGCACTTGAGATACGCGCCCTTGAACACCGCCAGACCGTCATCATCGGCAGGACTCACGGGATTCACGCCGAGCCAACCTCGCTTGGCTTGAAATTCCTCCTGTGGCGTGAGGAGATGCTGAGGAATAAGAAAAGGCTTGAGGATGCCATCGAGGGTGTTCGTGCGGGGAAAATCTCCGGCGCGGTCGGGACTTATGCACACACTGGAACCTTTATTGAAAAATATGTCTGCGAGAAATTACACCTCCGCCCCGCCAGAATTTCCACGCAGATTTTACAGCGCGACCGCCATGCCGCTTACCTCGCCGCCATCGCCATCACTGGCGCCACGATTGAGAAAATTGCAACTGAAGTCCGAGGACTCCAGCGAACAGAGATTCGGGAGATGGAGGAACCGTTCGGCAAGAAACAAAAAGGCTCCTCCGCCATGCCTCACAAGAGGAATCCCGTGGTCTGTGAGCAATTGTGCGGGCTGGCAAGGGTTCTGCGCTCTAATCTCACGGCCGCCCTCGAAAACATCGCCCTCTGGCACGAGCGGGACATCAGCCACTCCTCAGTGGAACGCATCATACTTCCCGATTCAACCACCCTTCTCCATTATATGCTGAAAAAAATCACGTGGGTTATACAGGAGATAGTTATCCATCCTGACGCCATTCGGGAAAATCTTGAAAAGACCCGCGGACTTCTCTTTTCGCAAAAAGTAATGCTTGCCCTTGTGGAAAAGGGGCTCGCCCGCGAGGCGGCTTATGCCATTATACAGCGCAATGCAATGAAATCCTTACAGGATAATACCACGCTCAGGGAGAACCTGCTGTCCGACCCGGAATTCAAATCACTTATCAGCCCCTCGGAACTGGATGCCATCATGGACCACCGCTCATTTTTGTCCTGTGTGGATGATATCTTTAAAAATTGCGGTCTGGAGGTCGAGGAGGGTTGAACAATGGAGATGAAGGAACGGCTCATGGCAGACCTGAAGCAGTCTATGAAGAACAGGGAAGAATTACGAACCAGCACACTTCGCATGCTCAGGGCTGAAATATTGAACAAGGAGAGCGAAAAGGCGGGTGTGGTGATTGATGATGCAGTAGTGTTTTCACCCATTCGGAAACTCATCCGTCAACGCCATGACTCCGCCGCCCAGTTTGAAAAGGGGGGACGCACCGATCTGGCAAAGAAAGAGATTGACGAAGCGGCTATTCTGGAACAGTATCTTCCTCCGCAGCTTTCTGAGAAGGAAATGAGGGAACTGATAAAAACGGTCATTGAAGAGATTGGCGCCATGTCCATCCAGGATATGGGCAAGGTCATGGGTGCCGCAATGAAAAGGCTTAAGGAAATTGGAAAGATGTTTGACGGCAAGGTAGTGAACGCCCTTGTCC
>JAPLSR010000104.1 GCA_026398545.1 Candidatus Sumerlaeota bacterium
CGGAACACCCCTCGCCTCGGAACCATTTCCCGGCTCGCTGGCGATGAAGGATGTCTCGGGTCTCGCATGGAGGATAAGTGCGGACAGTGATATCCTCAGCCTGATGGTGCGGCAGAGAGCCGCTATCTTTGAGGTGCATGACGGCGCGGTCATCAACACTATCCCCATCGCGGAGAATATCGCCGGTGGTGTGAGCGGGCTTGTCTATAATGAGGGGGCGAAGGAATACTGGTTTCTTGTCCCGCAGCGGTGCGAGCTGCTCATCCTTTCGCTAACAGGGCAATTGAAGAAAAAACTGTCTCTCCCTGCCGCGTATTCAAAAATGGCGGTGGACTTTGAAACAAACACCGTCTATCTTTCAGACTCGGGCTGTAATCAGATTGATCGATACTTGAAGAGCGAGAATAACCTCATTCACGAATCCCCCATTCTGCTTTCCCACCTGAGCCCGCTTTTGTGCCGCTCCGGCGTTGGAGCGCTCGCCTGGAGACAGGCAGAGAAAAACCTTGCAGTCTGCACCACAGACCACATCTATATCCTCATAGATGCAAGATATGATGCCCATATAGTTGCCGGTCCCGCCTCGCTTTCCCGTGGGAGAAATATCGTCTCGCTCAGCACGGAAAAGAGCACGGGGTGTCTCTTCGCTCTCGACTTAGACGCCGTTCCAGCCGTGATTTCCCTTGATGGGAAAAATCATCACGCATCAGTTTTCTCCCTTGAAGATTTTCTCACACAGAATTCTTTCTTCAGACCCGCCGCAATCGCCTTTGACACCCGGCGCAACCTGGGCGGGGAGATATTGGTTGCAGACAGGGCTGAGTCCGGGTTTGCCGTTTTTGACCGCAACGGAAAATTTATCTCATTTCAGATGTGGATGACACAGGGGGACAATAGTCCCATCGGGTCGTCCATCAAGAAACCGGACATGGATGAGAACCGGGGGGAAAATAGTTTTATCGGACAGCCCATCACAGGAATGGATATTGATGAGAACACGGGAGATATCCTGATTCGTTCGCGCCATGGTCTCATCTGGACAAACCGCCAGGGGATGAACAGGTGTTTCAGCTCCGTGGATGGTTCGGACCCGGGCGGCGTTTCTGCCGGTGCTGATGCCATTTACACCCTCGCCCCGAACGGGCGCCGCATTGACAGGATGAAAACTGATGGGCGCCCCGGCGGCAGCTCCTTCTTAGTGGGACTCTCCTCTAACGATGCGCCCTCGGGTCTCGCATCGAATCCTGACCGGCGCCTGCTTTATGTCAGTCTTGCCACAAGCGGCGACACCATAATCTACAATGAAGAAAAAATCACATCCGCCGACTCTTCGTGGAATTCCTATGAATGATTAACCATTTTCACCACGCCCGCATGAAGTGAAATTTTTTCCTGCACAATCTCTCGAGCATCATTGATGGCGCGAGAGCGATGCATTTTTTGCGTTATGGCAAAATGCAAATTTTGTTTTTTCGAAAATCTGGAGAAAAATTCCAGCAACGCAAAAATTTTCAAAATGGTGATATCACCTTCTGAGCCTTGAATAATATGGCTCGGAACGGAATGAAAAAAATTTTTCAGATGTATCGTTTTGTCTTGACACGCAATCGGATGATACCTCACATTCAAAAATAAACTATTATAATTCATCGTTGTTCTTCGGACAATGTGTTAATCAGGCAGATGCGCCGGCTGTGTGAAGGAGGAGAAGAGACCCTGTCAGGATAAAAAATTTTTAGTCGGGTTTTTTTTAAGGATAAAAATTTCAGATAGAAAGGGGGGAAACCCATGGCTGTAATGTGCGCGACCAAGAAGAAGGCTGTCAAGAAACCTGTGGCCAAGAAGAAAAAGCCTGCCGCCAAGAAAACCCGCGCCAAGTAATTTCCGCGGCGACTGATAAATGGCACGGCGGTTAGGCACGCAAAATTCCGGGGAACGCCTTATCTCGTCCCTTCTGAAATTTAAAAATTATTTAAGGGCGGGAGGCGTTCCCCGCTCTTTTTTTTGCAAGCCTATCATGCATTTAACGTCACATGAGCTGACGGGCGTAGGCGGTCACAAGGCGTCTGATTTCGGCGGGAGTGCCCATCTGGAGGATTTCTTCCGTGAGCCTTTGCGCATCTGCAAGGCGAATATTGCGGATGACACGTTTCACCTCCGGGATGGCGACAGGTCCCATGCTGAGTTCATCAATGCCCAGACCGATGAGAATAATCGCCGTCATGGGGTCAGCCGCCATCTCGCCACAGAGACCGACCCAGACGTTCTCCCTGTGCGCGGCATTGATAACGTCGCGGATAAGGCGGAGTATGGCGGGATGGTAAGGTTCATAAAGATATGCCACACGCTCATTCACGCGGTCAACGGCAAGGGTGTATTGTATGAGGTCATTCGTGCCGATGCTGAAAAAATCCACCTCTTTGGCGAGGATATCCGCCGTGATTGCCGCGGATGGGATTTCCACCATGATGCCGATTTCCATCTCGCGGGAATATGGAATGCCTTTAGAGTCAAGTTCATCCCGCACCTCCTTCAGGAGACCCTTGACAGCGTTGACTTCCTCTACACACGAGATCATGGGGAACATGAGTTTTGCGTTGCCATGCGGGCTTGCGCGTAGGATGGCGCGGAGTTGGACCTTGAAGATTTCAGGATTGGCAAGCCCCAGACGGACGGCGCGCAGTCCCATGAAGGGGTTGAGCTCCTTGAAGCGAACCCCGGAGATGAATTTATCGCCGCCCAGGTCAAAGGTGCGGAAGATGACAGGCTTGGGCTTAATTTCTTCGAGGACATGCCTGTAAAGCGCAAACTGCTCTTCCTCATCCGGGATGGTTGGTTGATTTAAGTAGAGGAACTCCGTGCGGAAGAGGCCGATGCCATCAGCGCCGTGCGACCTCACATGCGCCGTCTCATCAGGGATTTCAATATTTGCAGAAAGCTCAATCTTGTGTCCGTCAATCGTCTCGGCAGGCAGCTCGCATAAGAGGCAGAGGGTCTGTTCCTGCTCCTGTATCTTCCTCTGCAAGGCTTCATATTTTTTCAGTTCATCCTCAGTGGGATTTAAAATAACCCGTCCGCCGCCGCCGTCCACAATGAGTGTGTCACCGCTTGAGACCTCATCCGCAATGCCGGCAACACCGACGACGGCTGGGATTTCCAGAGCCTTAGCCATGATTGCCGTGTGGGATGTTGGACCGCCAATGCCTGTGACAAATCCGATGACGCGGGAGTTGTCCATCATGACGGTGTCCGAGGGACCAAGGTCATGGGCAACAACAATGACGGGTTCCGTGAGTGTGCGGAGTGGATGACTGGTCACCTTGCGCAGATTATTCATAATCTGGTTGGCGACGTCATACACATCGGTGGCGCGTGAGGAGAAATAATCGTCAGGGATGTTTTTAAAGAGGACCGCCAGACGGTCAACAGTCTGGCTGAGGACATACTCGGCGCATTTTTTCTCACGGCGGATGCACTCAACGGTCTCCTTGATGAGAATGGGGTCATCCAGCATGAACATGTGGGCGTCAAAGATGGCGGCATGAGATGAGTCCGTGTCCTTTTCCACCTTTTTCCTGATCTTCTGGATTTGTGTTTTTGAGGTCTCAACTGCCTTTTTGAAGCGCTCCACCTCTTGTTCCACCTGCGCCTCAGGGATTGGACGTGGCTCAGCTGAAAGACGCCTCGGGTCAAGGCGGAATGCCTTTCCTGTGACAATGCCGGGGGAGACGGGTATGCCTTCAAAATGCCGTTGGTGTGACATCAGATTCCACCTTTAATTCACAGGCGCTTCGCCAAAATTTTTCAGAAACAGTTCCTTAAGGTCGCGGAGACATTGTTCCGCCCCTTCCCCCCGCGCAATAACAACCATCTGACTTCCACGCTCCGCGGCAAACAGCATAAGCCCCATGATGCTTTTCCCATTGACGCGCGTTCCATCCTTTTCCACAAAGACCTCGCATTTGTCATACTTGCTGGCACATTCCACAAAGCGGGCGGCGGGGCGGGCATGAAAACCAAGCGGATTGGTGACCGTCAAAGTCACACTTCTTTCCGCACGGTCTTCTGTTGACGAAATAATGTCCCCCATCGCATTCCCTGAGTTTACTGAATTAATTCATAATCCTCATAAAGTCCTTATGCTGTCAAGACCAATGCACGTGCGGCTGCAAGCCTCCAGGAAATTCCAAGGAAAGACTTGCTTCCGGAAAGAAATAATTGACATCCAATCCGCTTGTTCATAGGTATCGGTTTCAATTATTATTAATGATATAGGGGGAGAGAGATGTCTGTGAGAGATGTTCTTTCGCTGGAGGATAAAAGGCTGGTTGAGACTGCGGAGTCCGCCATCATGGCATACCTCAATGAGGAACTTCACTCTGGGAGGATAGAACAGGGTTATTATCAGTTCGCCGTGGAAAATGTGATACCCAATCTGATTGACTGGCTTGCTGACCCGGACATCGATAAATTTTCTCCGCACCTGAAGGATGGCATCCGTGACTCTATTAACGCAGGCAGATGGGCGGATATTACCAATGCCTTTGTTTCCGAAATAAAGTTCGGAACAGGCGGCATCCGCGGGAAAATGGCTTTTGACAAGGAATCCATCCTGAAGTTAAAGGAGGAGGGTATCGGCGTCCGCATCCTGAAGGGACCCAACACATT
>JAPLSR010000405.1 GCA_026398545.1 Candidatus Sumerlaeota bacterium
GAGAATTTGAGAACGTGAATTCATCCCGAAGTCATCATTTTAGACCAAGAATCGGAGAAGGGGCGACAGGGTGAATCGGAGAATTAATATAAATTGCTTCTCCGTTTCTCCCATTCTTCGTTTCCCCCATTCATTTTTTTAGTCTCTCTTACTCTTCTGTTCCGGAAGTCTCCTCTCGCTCCCTGCCAATCTTTTTCAGTTCAAGCACGGTGAATAATCCCCCCATAATCACACGCCCGTATTCTGAAAAGAATCGCCAGAAGGCAACCACCATGAACCCCGATGTCTCGATGAAATGTCCGAATGCCACACTGAAGACCGCCTCTGCCACACCGCTTCCCGATGGAGTCGGCGTAATATACACAATCAGGTGAACCATGCACAGGGTCAGAATGCCCTTGAAATATGGGACATGCAGACCGAACACCTGTGCAGTCAGAGGGCCCAGCGAATAAAGGGTTAAAAGGTGGGCAATGGTTAAGAGGATAATCAACACATTGTTGAACCATCCATAAGTCACCATATCCCGAAAGGCAATCTCCACCTCTCCGTAAAAAAACCACACCTTTCCTATAATCCTCCAGGCAAACCTTTTTATCCCCTTTTCCGGAAGTCCTTTTAACTTTTTGTTGAGCAGGGCTCCAAACCGCCTGCGTTCCAGACGCAGGAAGATGAGCCCAGCAATGATGATGACACTGAAAAGCGCCAGCACGCGGAGGTAGTGTGAAAGCCTGCGTGGCAGAACACCCGGCAAAAGTATGGTTGCTATTGGAAAGACAGGGAGGAGGATGATGAGGGGCAAAAGGGAGCGGGTGAGGGTGGAGGAAACGGCGGTTCCGCTGGGAACTTTCTGTCGCGTCAGAAGATAAGCCATACTGAATTCCCCGCCGAAGGAGGTGGGCGTCATGGCGGAGAAAAAGGCGTAGATGAGGACAATTTTAATGCTTTCCCCTATCCCGAGTCGCTCCGAGTGGCTCGCCAGGAGCACCTTCAGCCGCCAGGCGTCAAGACAGATGGCAAGAAATGCCACGCAAAAACAGCTTATAAACCAGGGGAAATGGATATTATTAAGGTCCTCAAGTGTGATTCTGAAACCTGCCAGAAGGGGGACAACTGAAAGTCCCAGAAGACTCATGATGACAAAAAAGGAGATTAGATAGACCCAGTGCTTATCCTTCAGCGAAGGGAATGTGATTTCACGCTTCATGTCACCCCTGTGGTGAAACGGCGAATTATCAAGAATTCTTTCGTCGCACTCATGAGTTCATATTGATATAATTTCTGGGAAATTGACCTATATTTTATTTCTATGGCAAGGATAAAAAAAACGGGCGGAAAAAAAATTCAATTATTTGTGCTTGGAGTAATCTCCTTTGCGAACCCTGCGTGCTCTGTGTGAAATCCTGAAAATGCCGGTTATGATTGCTCAACCGGTCTGGGGATGATGTGGACCATGCGTTTGTCACGACCCCAGCGGGAATAATGCACCACGCCGGGAATCTTTGCAAAAAGGGTAAAATCCTTCCCCTGCCCGACATTTCTACCGGCGTAAAATTTGTTTCCACGCTGGCGGACAATGATGCTGCCGCCTGTGACAAGCTGTCCGTCAAATACCTTGCAGCCAAACCGCTGACCTGCGCTGTCCCTGCCGTTCCTGCTGCTTCCAACGCCTTTTTTATGAGCCATGACTCAAACCCTCCTTCAAAAAGCAAGCCCCGCCGTAAGTGCGGTGGGGGTCACTTGGTTGCGGGAAGAATCTCCTTCACAAGGATGGCTGTAAAATCCTGCCTGTGACCGGTTTTTTTGGCAAATCCCTTGCGCCGTTTGTATGTGAAAACGATTATCTTCTTTCCGCGCCCGTGATTCACAATTTCACCCCTCACCCTGGCGCCGGTTACACGGGGTGTGCCCACCTGCGCCTCCGCCCCCTCGCCATCGCCTTTTACCATTAACACATCATCAAGGATTACCTCACTGCCGACCTCTCCCTCAAGTTTCTCCACCTTGATGATGTCGCCTTCCTTGACGCGGTATTGCTTGTTACCAGTTCTCACGATGGCTTGCATGATTTTTTTCCTCAGAGATATTTATTCACAACCAAAACACAGATGGGGACATTAGTCAGGGCATCTTTCCCCTGTCAATAAAAAATGAACACAATTTTTTCAAATGAAACACCAAGTTGCCAAATTGATAATTGATAATGGAGAATTGACAATAATTATCCAATCATGCAAGTTTACAATTTATTTTTGTGGGAGAAGGATGGTGAGCCATTTTAGACCTCTATACCGGTGTGTCCATTCAAGGATGCCGGAGGGGGAGATTACGCTGAACCCTGACGCGCCGCCGTGGGGGGAGGCGGCAACATTCGGGAGTTTTACCCTCGCAGATGGCTCCGCCCCCGCACTCCGCCAGACTGAGGCAAAAATGGTCTGGGATGAATGGGGCATCCATCTCCTT